>NZ_MKUI01000052.1:0-7095 GCF_001898585.1 Aeromonas sp. 62-46
GGGGGCCGGATTTGAACCGACGACCTTCGGGTTATGAGCCCGACGAGCTACCGAGCTGCTCCACCCCGCGTCCGAGGTCGCCCATAATAGGCGCCAACGCTGAGATTGCAAGTAAATATCCTAAAAAAAGTTTATTCGGGGATTAAACCGTCACATACTGCGCTCTTTTGCAACAAATCGCAGTTTTTTCAGGCAGCTAGCGATCTCTCGCCCCTCAGGCCCCTCCCCGCGCCCCCCCGACTTGCCCCTCTTTGCCATAAAAAAAGCCCGCACAACAAGGTGCGGGCGGGAGGATGCGCCGGGATCAGGCCAGCTGGTGCAACACGCTGGTCGCCGCAATCTGGGCGATGATGAGGCCGCACAGGGTCACGGAGACCACCACGGGGGCCGTCTCCTGCTGACGGTAGATGGGGCTGAACCAGAGCAGCAGGGCTGCGACCAGCAGGCCAGCCTGGGTCACTACCCCGGGGATCAGCGGGTCGAGCCCTGCGCTGCTCCCCTGCCAACCCACCAGCACCGCCAGCCAGATAAGACTCAGGATGGCGGAGACGAGCCCCGCCAGGGGCAGCAGCAGATTGAAGGCTTGCAGGCGGTGGCGGGCACGTAGCAGCATCAGGTGGGCAAAGGCCGACCCCAGCAGCACCATCTGCAGCAGGCCGCCGAGCCAGCCCTGGATCTGCATCAGACCCAGCCCGTAGAGGGCGAGCGGCATGGCGGGCAACCACAGCAGGGTGGCGGGGATGGCGCGCTTGCCCTCCAGGCGAGACTGGACCAGGGAGAGCACGATACCGAGCACCAGGGCGGCCCCCCCACTCCAGATGAGCCAGCCCGCAACCTTGGCCTCCACCGCCAGCATCAGGGAGAGCCCGGTGATCACCCAGACCGAGAAGAGCTGGGTAGTGATCCGCGAGCGCTGGCCCGGGCAGAGATCCCCGCGCCACAGGACGAGTCCCACGGCGATCAGGGCTCCCAGGGCCATCAGACCGGTCAGGGGGAAGAGCCAAAAAGGAAGTTGGACGAACATAGGGTCTCCGGCAGCAGTCCGGGTGCGGGTGCACCCATCACAGGGTAAGGAAGGACAAGAGGCAGGGAGTATATCCAAACTCCCTCCGTCTTCCCAACGTCGCCGGTCAGCTTTGTCCCCGGGCAAGGGCAACCACCCGGGCAAACATCTGCTTGAGCACAGGGGGAATGTGCTCGCTGCCGAGGCGCTCCGCCTCCTCCACCACCGCCAGGGCCATGCCTGGCTTGCTGCGATGGTGGATCGCCTTGGCGATGATGCGCCCGGCGTTGAGGGTGGAGCGCCCCCCGACCCCCGCCTCGCGCCGGAACACCCCCTCGAACCCGTTCTGGTAGAGGTAGTGCTCTATGTCTGCCGCCGGCAACTGGGTCAGCCGATCCCGCTCGCGCTCCCCCTTGAGCAGGGAGCGGGCGGAGCTTGCATACTTGGCGCCCGCCTCGTCACCGTCGGTGAGCAGGTGCCACTCTATGCCAAAGTCCCGGGCCACCTTGATGAGAGGAGCCTGGCCGCACTGGGCGAACTCGATGATGCGCACCCCCTCCGCCCGCAGGCTGTAGCCGCAGATCTGGGCCAGCTCCGAGAGCAGCCAGATCTCGGTCTCCCCTTCCACCAGCAGCCAGCAGCGAGCAAACATCGACATGGGCCTGTTGATGCGCACATGGAAGGCAATCTTGCGCAGATCGTCGCTGCTGTAGCGCTCCCCTCCCAACTGATGGCAGAGGATGTCCTGCTGGCGGCGTACCAGACGACGCACCTGATTGAGGGGCAAGGAGGAGAGCAGGTCCCCCGAGTTGGTGGTGAGCAGCTTCTGGCCGGGCAACTGCTCCAGCAGACCCCAGGCCAGGGCCAGCATGGTGGGATGCAGGCGGCTCTCTGGGTCTTCCAGCATCAATATGGGTCTGGCCCCCTCCTCCAGCTCCCGGTTGCCCCGAGCGTGGAGCAGCATGGCCGCCATGCCCGCCATGGCCAGTTGCAGTGCCCGATTGTCCGCATTGCGCAGCAGCACCTGCAGGTTGCCGGGATTGCGCAGGGTCATGGGGCGATTGACGATATCCCGCTGGCTGCGAGGCTTGTGCTTGATGGGTGCCAGGGCGCTGAAGTAGTGCTCCATCAACTGCTGCACCGCCTGCAGCGCCTCCTTGAGTTCAGGCTCGCCGATGCGCTGGGGCTCGTCGGTGAGCTTGCCGGCCAGCTCGTCCAGCCGCTGCTCGCACAGATCCCCCCAGGGCAGCCGCTCGATGCCCTCCCGGGCGGTACGGGCATCCCGCAGCCTGAACACCGGGTTCATGGTAATGAGCAGACGTACCAGCGCCTCATTGTTGTCGATGGCCAGGCTCTTGCCGATGCCGTCGAGAAAGTCGTGGGTGGTGAGCACGCTGCCATCGTCCTGCAACTCGGCACTGGCACGATAATGCACCCGGTGGAACTTGTCCTTGTGGGGGATCCAGGCCGCGCCGAGGCGGGCCAGACGGCGGGAGTGCTGGCACATCTGGGGACGATACTCGCTGAAGGTGAGCACCAGTTGCAGCGTGCGCGAGGGTTCGAGCTCGGGATCTTCGGGCCGGTGAAAATCATCCTGACCAAATTGATAGGGCTCGGCATCCCCCAGCAGGCACCAGAGGGCCCGCAGCAGGCTGGATTTGCCCCAGGCGTTTTCGCCGATGAGCACAGTGGTGTTGTCCAGCCCGAGAGAGAGGCGATTTATTCCGCGAAAACCTTTGACTTCAATGCGTTCCAGAAACATGCGGCCATATCCAGTCCATCCTGATGGCGCAATAGTGGCAAAGTTGCCGGAAAAATCCTATCGGGTTACGGCGTTTTCAGCGGGAACTGTGAGGAACGAGCGGTTCGGGCGGCGTCGGCTGGGTGGCGCGATAGAGGGGGGCATTCCAGTGGTTGAACCAGAGATGGCGAGTACGGGTCTGACGTTTGCGATGATTCAATGGGCATTCCTTTCAATGGACAAGAGACAGAGGGTACACCTCTTTTGTCCAGAGTCTCAGGGTTATCTGTGACAGGAGAATGACAACTGGGCTCGCCACTGGCCCGGGCTCAGGCCGAACGCCTCCCGAAAGCGGTTGCCAAAATGGGCCTGGGAGGAGAAGCCGCACTGGGCGGCGATGCTGGCCAGAGGCTCGCTTCCCGCCAGCAACTGCTTGGCCCGCTTGAGCCGCAGCCCGAGCAGGTAGCGGTGGGGCGGACAGCCCAGACTCTGCCCGAACATCCGGGCGAAGTGGTATTCGCTCAGACCCGCCTCCCGGGCGATCTCTCCCAGGGTGACCGGCTCGGCCAGGTGAGCCTGCAGATACTCCTGCACCCGGCGCACCACGGCGGGGGCCAGACCGCCGCGCACCTCCGGCAGCGCCGGGGCCTCGCGAGTGTGATGGCGATAGGCGTGCAGCATCAGCATCCAGGCACCGTGGGAGAGCGCCATGCGATCGATGCCGTGCTGCCAGTCCAGCTTCATCAATTGCCCCTGCACCAGGGCCGCCGCCTGGGGATCGTCGATGAAGGTCTTGTCTTCCAGTTGCAGATGACGCCCCTCCTTGTCGCACGCCTGCTCGGCGATACGGGTGAAGTGGCCGGGGGTGAAGTAGAGGTGGAAGAAGCGAAACTCCTCGCGCACCAGCCACTCGGACCTGTGGTGATCCGGCATGATGCACACCTTGCCCGCACCGCCATGGCCACCGGGGCCGTCCAGCCGCTCGGTCTGCTCGCCCCCCTGCAGGTAGACGCTGATGGTGTGGTTGCCCGGCTTGTGGTAGCGGGTCTGATCGTAGCGGTTGCACCAGCTCGCCACCCCGAGCCCGGGCTCCAGCCAGCAGGAGTCCTCCAGCCTGGCACCGGTGCTCACCAGGGCATCAAAGACCCCCGCCTGTCTTGTCTGCTGCATGGCATGCTGCACGCTTGCGTCCCTCTCTGGCACTTGCCGCCCCTTTCCTGTCGCCATCTTATCGCGCCTCATGGTCAAAGGCTGCGCCTCCGTTGAAAAAACCGCAAGATGGTGCAAGCCGGCGCCCCGCCTCCCGGTTCATGCTGATCACATCATCTTCTCTTGATGGGATCACACCATGAATCTGATGCTCTATGTTTCCACCGTCCTCATCTGGGGCAGCACCTGGATTGCCATCGCCTGGCAGCTCGGCCCCATCCCCATCGAGGTCTCGGTGCTCTATCGTTTCGCCCTGGCGGCCCTGGCCCTGTTCGCCCTGCTCACGGTGAGCGGCAAGTTTCCACGACTGCCCTGGGCGGGCCAGCGTTATGCTGCCCTGCTCGGCGCGTTGCTCTTTTCCACCAACTTCCTCTGTTTCTACCACGCCACCCTCTATATCCCGAGCGGCCTGTCGGCGGTGATTTTCGCCAGCGCCAGCATCTTCAACGGCCTCAATCTCTGGCTGTTCGAGGGTAAACGACCGGGCCTGCGCTGGCTGCAAGGATCGTTGCTGGGGCTGTTTGGCACCCTGCTGCTCTTCTGGCCGGTGCTGGCGGATGCGCAACTGGGTGCAAACGGCTGGAAGGGCTTGCTCTTTGCCTGCGCCGGCACCCTCTGCTTCTCCCTGGGCAACCTGGTCTCCGCCCGGGGACAGCGCCAGGGCTATCACGTATTGCAGATGGTACCCTGGGGCATGGTCTACGGCGTGGCGCTGCTGCTGGGCTGGGTCACGGTACTCGGTCAGTCACTCACCCTGCCCACCGACCCGCGCTACCTCGCCGCCATGGTCTATCTGGCCATCTTCGGCTCCGTCATCGCCTTCACCGCCTACCTCACTCTGGTGGGGCGCATCGGTGCCAGCAAGGCGGCCTACGCCACCGTGCTCTTCCCCCTGGTGGCTCTCACCCTCTCCACCTTCTATGAAGGCTTTGTCTGGCAGACGGTCTCCATCGTCGGCGTCGTGGTGAGCCTTATCGGCAACCTGGTGATCTTCGCGCCCCCCGTCAAGGCGTGGCGCTGGCCGCTATCAAGGGCCGCAAACGGTACTTGCCCCTGATGCCACCAGCCCCTAAGGTAACCGCGTCCAACACACGAGGAGGGAGGACGCATGTTACTGGAAGGGCTGGAGACACTCTGCCTGCTGGCAAGCGAGGGCACCATGGCCAAGGTTGCAAGCCGCCTCTATATCAGTCAGTCGGCGGTCAGCAAGCGCATCGCCCAGCTGGAGCAGCGCCTTGGCAAGAAGCTCATCGAGCCGGATGGCCGTCATATCCGCCTCACTCCCCAGGCCCGTGAGCTGCTCGCCCGGGTAGCCCCGAGCCTCGCCGAAATGAAGGGGGTGCTGGCGGACAGCCAGATCCTCACGGATCAGACCCCTCTGTCCATCGCCTGCTCCGAAACCCTGCTGGCGGGCTACCTCGCCCGCTTCATGCACGCCTACCTTGAACGGGATCCCCACATTGCCCTCTCTACCCACCACACCCCGGTCATTCTGGCCCGGGTGCGCGGCGGGGATGCCCTGCTCGGGATCTGCGCCGGTCGCCTGCCGCCGGGCCATGGGCTGTGTGCCGAACGGCTGCTGGAGGAGCCCTTCTATCTGGTGGGGGACGCTCTGGATGAGGCGGCGCAGCCGGATCACCAGGGCGCCTTGCAAGAAACTGTGACCAGCAAGCAACTGGCTGAAGGCGACGTGAGTCAGGGGATGCAGGGCAAGGTGCGCAAGATCCTGACCATGGATCTGGAGAACCCCTCCAACCGCTATCTGCGCGAGCCCCTGGCCGCCCTCGGGCTTATCCCCGCCATGGAGCTCGATTCCTACCTGGCGCTGATCGAGCTGGCCAAGGCAGGCATTGGCCCCGTGCTCCTGCCCGCCGGCCTGCTGGCGCTGGTGGGTGAGCAGGGGACACAGGCACGCCCCCTGCCGGGACTGGGCCGCCCGCTCCACCTGGTCTATCGGCCAAACAGCCTCAAGCGCGATCGCATTGCCCGCCTGGTGCAGGCGCTGCAAGCCCATTTCCGGCAACTGACGGCACAGGGCTGAAACGCAAGAGGGCCCGATCTGCGATCGGGCCCTCGTCATGGGGGATATCGGCTCAGCCCAGCCAGGCAAAGAGCTCGGGGTACTGGCTCCACACCAGCTTGGCGGACATCACCAGGGAGACGGTCACCAGCAGCGGCTTGATGAGCTTCACTCCTTTCTTGAGCACCAGCTTGGAGCCCATACGCGCCCCGATGAACTGCCCCAGCGCCATGCACAGCCCCACGCTCCACACCACCTTGCCCCCCAGGGTGAAGAAGAGCAGGGAAGCGATGTTGGAGGTGAAGTTGAGCAGCTTGGTGTGGGCGGTGGCCCGCGCCATGCCAAAGCCCGCCAGAGCCACGAAACCGATGGCAAAAAACGACCCCGTGCCCGGCCCGAAGAAGCCGTCATAAAAGCCCACGCCCCCACCCACCAGCAGGGCGAACGCCATGGGGGTGAGGCGGCGCTGGCTCTCCGCATCGCTCACCCTGGGGGAGAAGTAGAAGTAGCAGGCAAACGCCATCAGCAGGAAGGGGAGCAGTCGCTCCAGGATCGCGGCATCGATGGTCTGCACCGCCAGAGTGCCGATGGCCGCCCCGATGAAGGTGCAGATGACCGCCGGCCAGATGATGGCCCACTCAAGGAGCCCCTTGCGGGCATAAAACCAGGTGGCGGAGAAGGAACCGAAACTGCTCTGCAACTTGTTGGTGCCAAGCACCAGGGCCGGCGGCATGCCGGTGGCCAGCAGGGCCGGCACCGTCAAGAGTCCCCCGCCCCCGGCAATGGCATCGATAAAGCCGGCGATGAGGGCCACCCCGAAGAGGGCGACCAGGGTGAGCAGTTCCAGTTCCATCCATAGACCTCGTGTGATTGGCGGCGCCCGGCATGGCCTGGAGCCTGAAGGAGTCAACAGGTCGCTATCCTAGCGAGGGCAGGCTCATGAAGCCAACGAAACAATGGCAGCCAACTGATTCTCTATTTTCATCAATCAGCGTGCGAGAGGACCTGTGCTTTGATAACCGCCAGCCCCTCCAGCACGTGCGCTTCATCCGCACCGGGCGCACGGCTTACCCGGCCAGCCATGTAGCGGCTGCTGATGAGGATGAATCCAGAGCGCGGCTC
>NZ_MKUI01000053.1:0-45841 GCF_001898585.1 Aeromonas sp. 62-46
CTCAGGTACTCAGGTACTCAGGTACTCAGGTACTCAGGTACTCAGGTACTCAGGTACTCAAAAAAGCAGAGCAGAACCATGCTCGACCACCACGAGTTTTGCATAGCAACCTCGATCTATTCCCTCTCCCCTTGGGAGAGGGTCAGGGTGAGGGGAAACCACTCTACATCGCTAGCAAGCGCCAGAAAGCAACAAGGGCTGCAGAGTGTGCTCTGCAGCCCTTGTGTCATGGATGCAGTTTAACGGGTGCTGGCTGCGTCAGGGGCGACCTCTCACGACTTCACGATGCTTTCATCTCACCATGAAGTTTCAAACTGCCTTTATCGCAAAAAACTGATCACTTATATGCCAAAAACAACAGGGGCAGCGAAGTCTCACTCCCCTGCCCCTGTAGTAAGCAATAAACGGCGGATTAAGGCTTAGCTCGCCCAGGTAATGATATGGTCGGCCCAGTCACCAGCCTGCGCCTCGTGCACTACCTTGCCGCGCACCGACTGGCCAGCCTGGTGCATGGCGCTGCGACTGCCGGTGATAAGGGGATGCCAAGTCGGCAGGGTCTGCCCTTCCGCCAGCAGGCGGTAGGCACAGGTAGAGGGCAGCCAGTTGAACTCGGCAATCTTGTCGTGGGTGATCTGCAGGCAGTCCGGCTCTTTTTTAAAGCGGTTGCCGTAATCGGAGCACTGGCAGGTCTTGGTATTGAGCAGGTTGCAGGCCACGTTGGTGAACACCAGCTCCTCGGTGTCCTCGTCGATCAGCTTGTTCAGGCAGCACTTGCCGCAGCCGTCGCACAGGGACTCCCACTCCGTCATGGTCATCTGTTGCAGGCTTTTTACCTGCCAAAAGGGGGCGGTCTGCACGGGTTCACTCTGCTGCATAAAAGTTAGCTCACTCAATACACTGACAAGCGCGTGGTTATACGCCCTATGGCCCGATTTTTCAAGGTTTGCGACAGAGCCAAAGAGACGCTACATGATCCTGTTCTTGATGATATCTAACCAATTAACCGGCCCATTAAAACTGCTATTCACATCAACATGGTCACCACAACCGAGGTTGCAGGCTTTGCTTCCTCCGCAGTAGCGAGGGCGCCCCCTTCCTCCCCATGCATTGTCCTCCAGAAACGACAAAAGATGCCAAGGCGACCAAAAACTAGAAGGGCCAAAAACGATGAGGCTCTGAAGATATCAGGCCATACCAACACTGGCACGGTAGCGATTCAACCGGTAGATGCAGAAGTGTCGTATGGCTGATGCATTGCGATAAATTCACGCCATTCAGGTTCAAGCTCCAAGGCAGACTGCCTCTCTTGGCTTAAGGACAACCAAAATGGTAACCACAAATACGTCCACCAGTATTCCATGTCTCCCTGTAGTGAGCCCAACCCTTCGGGGTCAATCCATGGGAATGAGTCTGCAGGAAGAGGTGGATCTAATCTCGTCTGCTGGAGAGTTTCAAGCACATCAAGGTCATTACAGGCAAACGAGACTGTCGTTCCAGCAAAAGAAGGGTGCAAGAAAAGCATGACTTTCTTGCTCACTGGATCCCCTGAACGACTTAATACCTGTGTGTTCAAATCAGGGCTCACTACATAGCCTGTTTGGGCAAGAGCTTGGAAAAATATCGCCAGACTATCCTCTGAAACAAGGAAACGAATAAGATAAGCCTCGATTGAAGGCTCTGGTGGTAGTGGCGTTGGGTACCCGCTGTACGCACTTTCTGGCACTTTGGGGCATCCAGTCCCCCTGAAAATATCTTTCATGTCAGGAGGTGACGCTTCCTTTTTTCTTCCAAACAAGTGATTCAGCATGTACATAATTTCCATAAGGGAGAACCACTATCTATTCGGAGTCATATTGTCTGGCAGAGGCAATGAAAATGTCACTAATCAATCCTATGACGATTCCCTCTGGGCCAACATCTCTCCCTAGAGTGTTTTATAAAATGTCACCTTCCACAATTTATAACAAGATCGTATGTCAATACATGCCTCGTGAGAGGCTTATCAAAACAGGTAAAAAATAGGTCGAGGTCAAAAGGTAGCCGATCCAGATTGCGTGCCCCACACTCCTCCAAGGTGATCCTCTCCCGAGTTTCCCCCGGTAATATTGACAGGTGACGGGCCTCAAATGAGTTGATATCCTAGGCGCTTTGCTCTTTGTCATGGATATTTAGCCTCCGAGAGGCCGTTGCATGGCATCATTGACTTGGTAAAAGATATGAACTTTAAAGTAATAGCAGTAATAATCGGAGTCAGTGCATCAAGCCCCGCTTTTGCTGGGTTGTTCGATGTAAAAGAAGAGTCAGCACCATTTAAATGCGGAAGAGAGGATGCTGTGTCTGCTCTTGTGCAGACACTTCGCGATGATGCATCTCCAATGCTGAAGTCTAGGTATGCAAAGACCACCAGTACCGAGCAACTTAGCCAATTTCAGGCAACCCTTGATGCTATTAATGTTCAAGCATCAGAGGTCACAACGGTTGACAAGACAGATGCCTCACTGAACTGTATCGCGACTATCACAATGACAATACCTGTGGAGCTTAAAGACGTTGCGGATAAGGTTCCCGCTGTTTACAACGAATTCCTGAACCATAGTGATGCGACAAGCAGAAATAACTCCTTAATATGGAAAGACAGAACTTACAGTCTACGTCTGGCAGATAATGGCACAGACATCTCCGTCAGAGGGAGGAACTTCTATTCTCCAATGTTGACTCTGGTAAACGCTGCCTCTATCGCAACCAGAAAAGATGAGATCCTCAAGGAGAACGATCCTTCAATGGTACCGGCGGCCAAGGAACTCTATATGGCCGAGGATAAAGAGCTGAATCGTATCTGGGGAGCAATTCCCAAGTCATTCCGCTCATCAATGATGGATTCACAAAGGCAGTGGGTCATTACCAAAGCCAATACTTGCGGTTCTCTAAGTAGAGCCAACTCCCCAGATGAAGCAGTCAAAGACAGGGTTGAAATCTTCAAGTGCCAAACAGACTTTACCAAAGAGCGAATTCAATTCTTGACTGCAGGTCAGAAATAATAGGTTGGTATATAACAGTCATCGAGAAAACTCTTATCTCAGAATACTAGCAATAAAAATGCCGCCCCAAGGGCGGCATTTTGCTATCTGAGCTAACAGGCTAACTTACCAGCCGGTCACTTCACGCAGGGCCTTGCCGATATCGGCCAGGGAGCGCACGGTTTTCACGCCGGCATCTTCCAGTGCGGCAAATTTCTCGGCCGCGGTGCCTTTACCACCGGCGATGATGGCGCCCGCATGACCCATGCGCTTGCCAGCCGGGGCGGTGACGCCCGCGATGTAGGAGACCACCGGCTTGGTGACGTGAGCCTTGATGTAGGCCGCCGCGTCTTCCTCGGCGTTGCCGCCGATCTCGCCGATCATCACGATGGCTTCGGTCTGCGGGTCATTCTGGAACATCTCCAGAATGTCGATGAAGTTGGAACCCGGGATGGGGTCGCCACCGATACCGACGCAGGTGGACTGGCCGAAGCCCTCGTCCGTGGTCTGCTTGACCGCTTCATAGGTCAGGGTGCCGGAGCGGGAGACGATGCCCACCTTGCCCGGCTTGTGGATGTGGCCAGGCATGATGCCAATCTTGCACTCACCCGGGGTGATGACGCCCGGGCAGTTCGGGCCAATCATGCGCACGCCGGTTTCCTGCAGCTTCACCTTGACCTGCAGCATGTCCAGGGTCGGGATGCCTTCGGTGATGGTGACGATGAGCTTGATGCCGGCATCGATGGCTTCCAGGATGGCGTCCTTACAGAACGGCGCCGGCACATAGATGACGGAGGCGGTGGCGCCGGTTGCTTCCACGGCGTCACGGACGGTGTTGAACACCGGCAGACCCAGGTGAGTGGTGCCGCCCTTGCCCGGGGAGACGCCGCCGACCATCTGGGTACCGTAGGCAATGGCCTGTTCGGAGTGGAAGGTACCCTGACCGCCGGTAAAGCCCTGGCAGATCACCTTGGTGTCTTTGTTGATCAGAACGCTCATTATTTGGCCTCCGCTGCTTTTACCACTTGCTGAGCTGCGTCAGTCAGACTCGTTGCGGCGATGATATTGAGGCCGCTGTCGGCCAGTTTACGGGCACCCAGTTCGGCGTTGTTGCCTTCCAGACGCACCACCACGGGCACTTTCACACCCACTTCCTTGACGGCGCCGATGATGCCTTCCGCGATCATGTCGCAGCGCACGATGCCGCCAAAGATGTTGACCAGCACGGCTTGTACCTTGCTGTCGGAGAGGATGATCTTGAAGGCCTCGGTCACGCGCTCCTTGGTGGCGCCGCCGCCGACGTCCAGGAAGTTGGCAGGTGAACCGCCGTGCAGGTTGACGATGTCCATGGTACCCATGGCCAGACCGGCGCCGTTGACCATGCAGCCGATGTTGCCATCGAGCGCCACATAGTTCAGCTCCCACTGGGCGGCGTGCGCTTCGCGGGGGTCATCCTGGGACGGATCGTGCATCTCGCGCAGCTTGGGCTGGCGATACAGGGCGTTGGCGTCGATGTTGATCTTGCCGTCCAGGCAGTGCAGGTTGCCCTTGTCGGTGATGACCAGGGGGTTGATCTCCAGCAGGGCGAAGTCGCAGTCCAGGAACATCTGGCCCAGACCCATGAAGATCTTGGTGAACTGCTTGATCTGATCGCCGACCAGACCCAGCTTGAAGGCCAGCTCGCGGGCCTGATAAGGCTGCGGGCCTACCAGGGGATCGATGGCAGCCTTGTGAATGAGTTCCGGGGTTTCGTGGGCGACTTTCTCAATCTCCACGCCACCTTCGGTGGAAGCCATGAAGACCACGCGGCGAGAGCCACGGTCGACCACGGCGCCCAGGTACAGTTCCTTGGCGATGTCGGTGCAGGACTCCACCAGGATCTTGGTAACCGGCTGACCATTGGCGTCAGTCTGATAGGTCACCAGGTTCTTGCCGAGCCAGTTCTGGGCGAAGGCGCGGATCTCGTCCTTGCTCTTGGCCAGCTTGACGCCGCCCGCCTTGCCGCGGCCACCGGCGTGGACCTGGCATTTGACGACCCAGGTGTTGCCGCCAATCTTGTCGGCCGCTTCGGCCGCTTCCTGCGGGGTGGCACAGGCATAACCTTCGGAGACCGGCAGGCCATACTCGGCAAACAGCTGTTTTGCCTGATATTCATGCAGATTCATAGATGCTCTATCCGTGTTGTAGGTATTTCCGTCCGGGGCTCGTGTTTCTCAATCCCCTGTGAATGGGGGCCTGGGCGGCCCCTCGTTATCTTTCAGTCACGCTTGCTCAGACATCCAGCAGCAGACGAGTCGGGTCTTCCAGCAGCTCCTTGATGGAGACCAGGAAGCCCACGGACTCGCGGCCGTCGATGATGCGGTGATCGTAGGAGAGCGCCAGGTACATCATCGGCAGGATCTCGACCTTGCCGTCGACGGCCATGGGGCGGTCCTGGATCTTGTGCATGCCCAGAATGGCGCTCTGGGGCGGGTTGATGATGGGGGTGGACATCAGGGAGCCGAACACGCCACCGTTGGTGATGGTGAAGTTGCCGCCAGTCAGTTCATCCACGGTCAGCTTGCCGTCACGGCCCTTGCCGGCCAGATCCTTGATGGCCTTCTCGATGTCCGCCAGGCTCATGTTGTCGCAGTCGCGCAGCACCGGGGTCACCAGACCACGGGGGGTGGAGACGGCAATGCTGACATCGAAGTAGTTGTGGTAGACGATGTCGTCACCGTCCAGCGCTGCGTTCACTTCCGGGTAGCGCTTGAGGGATTCGACCACGGCCTTCACATAGAAGGACATGAAGCCGAGCTTGATGCCGTGCTTCTTCTCGAAGATCTCGCCGTACTGCTTGCGCAGCTTCATGATGGGCGCCATGTTGATCTCGTTGAAAGTGGTCAGCATGGCGGTGGTGTTCTTGGCCTCCAGCAGACGCTCGGCGATGCGCTTGCGCAGACGGGTCATGGGCACACGCTTCTCGGTGCGACCGGCCAGCGGGGCAACCGGTGCGGCAGCCACGGGAGCGGCAGCAGTCGGCGCATCCACGGGAGCCTTGCCCAGATTCTTGATGAAGGCTTCCACGTCTTCCTTGGTGACACGACCACCCTTGCCGGTGCCGGTCAGCTTGGCGACGTCGATGTCGTGCTCGGCCACCATGCGGCGCACGGAGGGGCTCAGGCCATCGGCAGCGTCATCGGCCACGGCTTCCACCGGCTTCTCGCTGGTCGCTTCACCGGCAACGGGGGCCGGCTTGAGCATGGCGATCAGCTGGCGGGAGAGCACGGTCGCCCCTTCGCTCTGCAGGATGTCGCCCAGTACGCCGGCTTCCGGCGCGGGCACTTCCAGCACGACTTTATCGGTTTCGATGTCAACCAGCACTTCGTCACGGGCAACCAGATCACCCGGTTTCTTGTGCCAGGTCGCGATGGTGGCATCCGCCACTGATTCCGGCAGGTCCGGTACCTTGATCTCGATAGTCATGTAATCAGTTCCTTGTTACTTCTTGGCCAGCAGGCTTGTTCCAGGTCAGAGAGGGTCCCGACACGGGCCCTCTCATCCACAACTCGTTCATTCCAGGGTAAGGGCGTCTTCCACCAGTGCTTTTTGCTGCTTGGCGTGGACGGACATGTAACCGACGGCCGGTGAGGCCGAGGCCGGGCGACCGGCATAACGCAGACGGGCATGGCTTGGCAGCACGCTGTCGTAGTGATGACGGGTGCTGTACCAGGCGCCCTGGTTCTGCGGCTCTTCCTGACACCAGACGAAGTCGGTGACATGGCTGTAATCGGCCAGGATGGCGCGCACTTCCTCTTCCGGGAAGGGGTAGAGCTGCTCGATCCGAACCAGAGCCACGTCCTGCTGCTCGGCCTTGCGACGGGCATCGAGCAGGTCGTAGTAGACCTTGCCGGAGCAGAAGACCACGCGCTTGACGCCTTTGGGATCCAGCGCATCGATCTCGCCGATGGCGTTCAGGAAGGTGCCCTCTGCCAGCTCTTCGAGCTTGCTCACCGCCAGCGGGTGGCGCAGCAGGGATTTGGGCGTCATCACGATGAGCGGACGGCGCATGGGGCGCACTACCTGACGACGCAGCATGTGGAACACCTGCGCCGGGGTGGAGGGCACGCACACCTGCATGTTGTGCTGGGCGCACATCTGCAGGTAACGCTCCAGACGGGCGGAGGAGTGCTCCGGGCCCTGACCCTCGTAACCGTGGGGCAGCAGCATGGTCAGGCCGCACATCCGGCCCCACTTCTGCTCGCCGGAGGAGAGGAACTGATCCACTACCACCTGGGCGCAGTTGGCGAAGTCACCGAACTGGGCTTCCCAGATGGTGAGGCCGGCCGGCTCCGCGCTGGCGTAGCCATACTCGAACGCCAGTACCGCGTTCTCGGTCAGCACGGAGTCGTACACCTCGAACGGGCCCTGCTCGTCGTGCAGGTTGCACAGCGGGGTGTAGGTGCTGGCATCGGTCTGGCTGTGCAGCACGGCGTGGCGATGGAAGAAGGTACCGCGGCCGGAGTCTTCCCCGGTGAAGCGGATGCGGGATCCCTTGTCCACCAGGGTGGCGTAGGCCAGGGTCTCGGCAAAGCCCCAGTCCACCAGCTTCTCACCGGCGGCCATCAGGCGACGGTCTTCGTAGATCTTCTCGACCTGACGTTGCAGCACATGGGTCGCCGGGTACTGGCTGATGCGCTCACCCAGGGCCTTCAGATGATCCATGGGCACAGTGCTGTCATAGGCCATGGCCCAGTCGTGACCCAGATACGGCGTCCAGTCCACGGAGTGCAGCTCCATGGGGCGCCACTCCTTGCTCACCCGCTCGCCCCGATCCAGGGTATCGCGATAGTCGTTGACTAGCGTGGTGGCCAGCTCCGGCGCGATGGCTCCTTCGGCGATCAGCTGATCGGCGTAGATCTTGCGCGGGGTCGGGTGCTGCTTGATCTTCTGGTACATCAGGGGCTGGGTCGCGCTCGGCTCGTCAGCCTCGTTGTGGCCGTGACGACGGTAGCAGACCAGCTCGATCACCACGTCGCGCTTGAAGGTGTTGCGGTAATCCAGGGCAATCTGGGTCACCAGCACCACGGCTTCCGGGTCATCCCCGTTGACGTGCAGCACAGGGGCCTGCACCGCCTTGGCGATGTCGGTGCAATATTCGGTGGAGCGCAGGTCACGGATATAGGAGGTGGTGAAGCCTACCTGGTTGTTGATGACGATGCGCACCGTCCCGCCCACGCCATAGGCTCGGGTCTGGGACATGTTGAAGGTCTCGGCAACGACCCCCTGCCCCGCGATGGCGGAGTCACCGTGGATGGTGATGGGCAGGACGCTGGAGCCGTCCTTGTCACCGCGACGATCCATACGGGCACGCACGGAGCCGATGACCACGGGGTTGACGATCTCGAGGTGAGACGGGTTGAAGGCGAGCGCCAGGTGGACGTTGCCGCCCGGGGTGGCGAAGTCGGAGGAGAAGCCCATGTGGTACTTCACGTCCCCTGTGCCCCAAGATTCGCCGTGCTTGCCAGCAAACTCGTCGAACAGGTCCTGGGCGCGCTTGCCCAGCACGTTGATGAGCACGTTGAGGCGACCACGGTGGGCCATGCCGATGACGGCTTCCTTGCAACCCTGCTCACCGGCGCGGCGAATAAGCTCTTTGAGCATGGGCACCATGGCATCGCCCCCTTCCAGGGAGAAACGCTTGGCCCCCGGGAACTTGGCACCCAGGTATTTTTCCAGCCCTTCGGCGGCGGTCAGGCTCTCGAGGAAGCGGGTCTTCTCTTCGAGGGTATAGTTGCCCTTCCCTTCGATGGATTCCAGCCTGTCTTGCAGCCAGCGCTTCTCCTCGGTGGAGGTGAGGTGCATGTAGTCGGCGCCGATGCTGCCGCAATAGGTTTTCTTCAGCGAGGCATACAGATCGGAGAGCACCATGGTCTCGCGACCGATGGCGTAGGAGCCCACATTGAAGGTGGCCTCCATGTCTGCACCTTGCAGGTTGTGGAAGGCCGGATCCAGCTCGGCGACCGGCTCGCGCTGCCACAGACCCAGGGGGTCCAGGTTGGCGTTCTGGTGACCGCGGAAGCGGAAGGCGTTGATCAGTTGCAGTACGCGAACCTGTTTGGCATCCACCTGGGGATCGGAGACGGGAGCGCTGTAACGGGAGGAGTCCTTGGCCAGGCGGCGGAAATAGTCGCGAACCTGGGAGTGGGGTTGTTCTACTGCATGTCCGTTGACCTGGGGCAGCGACTGGAACAGGCTGCGCCATTCGTCGGCAACGGAGTCGGGGTTTTCCAGGAAGGATTCGTACAAATCCTCAATGTAGCTTGCATTCGCACCAGCCAGGTGAGATGACTCCAACCAGGCCTTCATCACGCCGTTATGCATTTCTATCCCTTGTACATCTTGTTCGCTGCACTGCAGCTTGTAGGGTCATAGCCATCCCGGGGCGGGATGGCTATCCAGAGGTCGGGCCCGGCGCAAGGCGCCCTGGCCCCGATACTACACGGCCCGGTTGAGCAACATCGACTTGATCTGACCGATGGCCTTGGTCGGGTTCAAGCCCTTGGGACAGACGTTCACGCAGTTCATGATGCCGTGGCAGCGGAACACGCTGAAGGCGTCATCCAGGTTGCCCAGTCGCTCACTGGCCGCAGTGTCGCGGCTGTCCGCCAGCCAGCGATAGGCGGCGAGCAGGCCGGCCGGACCGATGAACTTGTCCGGGTTCCACCAGAAGGAGGGGCAAGAGGTGGAGCAGCAGGCACAGAGTATGCACTCGTACAGGCCATCCAGCTTGGCGCGCTCTTCGGGGGATTGCAGGTGCTCACGCACGGGCGGCAGTTTTTCGTCGTTGATGAGGAAAGGTTTGACCTTCTCCCACTGGGTGTAGAACTGGGTCATGTCGATCACCAGATCCCGGATCACCGGCAGACCGGGCAAGGGCCGAATGACGACCTTGTTGCCCTTCTTCAAGAGATCGGAGAGCGGCGTGATGCAGGCCAGACCGTTCTTGCCATTCATGTTGAGACCGTCAGATCCACAGACCCCTTCGCGGCAGGAGCGGCGGAAGGCGAGGGTGGGATCCAGCTCCTTGAGCTGGATCAGTGCGTCGAGCACCATCATGTCGGAACCTTCAGGAATATCAAGACGATAATCCTTCATATACGGGACGTTATCAACGTCCGGATTGTATCTGTAGACAGAGAATGTGACGTTCATTGTGCTTGGCTCCGCAATCAGTAAGTCCGGACCTTGGGCGGGAACGCCTCACGGGTCTTGGGTGACATGTTGACAGCGCGACGGGTCATGGACTCGGTGTCCGGATGATAGAGGCTGTGGCACAGCCAGCTCTCATCGTCACGCTCCGGGAAGTCGAAGCGGCTGTGGGCGCCACGACTCTCGGTACGGAAGTTCGCTGCCACCGCGGTGGCATAGGCGGTCTCCATCAGGTTGTCCAGCTCCAGGCACTCGATGCGCTGGGTATTGAACTCCTTGGAGGTGTCGTCCAGACGGGCGTTCTTGAGACGCTCGCGGATGAGTTTCAGCTCGGCCAGCCCTTCTGCCATGGCATCCCCTTCCCGGAACACGGAGAAGTTGTTCTGCATGCAGCGCTGCAGATCCTTGCGGATCTGGGCCGGGTCTTCCCCGTCACGGTTGTTTTCCCAGCGGTTGAAGCGCTCCAGCGCCTTGGCGATGTCGGCGTCGGTGGCTTCCACGCCGTGCTCCATCGAGCCAAGGGTCTCCACCAGGTGCATGCCGGCAGCACGACCGAACACCACCAGATCCAGCAGGGAGTTGCCGCCCAGACGGTTGGCACCGTGCACGGAGACGCAGGCGATCTCGCCCACCGCGAACAGACCGACCACCGGCACGTCGTTGCCATCCTTGTCCTGGGTCAGGCACTGGCCGTTCACGCTGGTCGGCACGCCGCCCATCATGTAGTGGCAGGTCGGGATGATGGGGATGGGCTCTTTGACCGGATCCACGTGGGCGAAGGTGCGAGAGAGCTCGCAGATGCCCGGCAGGCGGGATTCCAGCACCTCTTTGCCGAGGTGATCCAGCTTGAGCTTGATGTGCGGGCCCCAGGGACCGTCACAGCCACGGCCTTCGCGGATCTCGATCATGATGGAGCGGGCCACCACGTCGCGACCGGCCAGGTCCTTGGCGTTTGGCGCATAACGCTCCATGAAGCGCTCGCCGTCCTTGTTCAGCAGGTAGCCGCCTTCACCACGGCAACCCTCGGTCACCAGTACCCCTGCCCCGGCGATGCCGGTGGGGTGGAACTGCCAGAACTCCATGTCCTGCACGCCGACCCCGGCGCGCAGCGCCATGCCGACGCCGTCACCGGTGTTGATGTGGGCGTTGGTAGTGGACTGGTAGATGCGACCGGCGCCGCCGGTGGCGAGCACGGTAGCCTTGGCCTTGAAGTAGACGACTTCACCGCTCTCCATGTCGATGGCGGTACAGCCGACGATATGACCATCCTGGTTCTTCACCAGATCCAGGGCATACCACTCGGAGAAGACGGTGGTCTTGTTCTTGACGTTTTGTTGATACAGGGTGTGCAGCAGGGCGTGACCGGTACGGTCGGCTGCCGCCGCGGTGCGGGCAGCCTGCTCGCCGCCGAAGTTCTTGGACTGACCGCCGAACGGACGCTGGTAGACGGTACCGTTGTCAAAGCGGGAGAAAGGCAAGCCCATGTTCTCCAGCTCATAGATGGCCTCGGGGCCGGTCTTGCACATGTATTCGATGGCTTCCTGATCACCGATGTAATCGGAGCCCTTGACGGTGTCATACATGTGCCACTGCCAGTTGTCGTCGTGGGCATTGCCCAGGGCGACCGTGATCCCGCCCTGGGCGGAGACCGTGTGGGAACGGGTCGGGAAAACCTTGGATAACAGGGCGCAGCTCTTGCCGGACTGGGCAATCTGCAGCGCGGCGCGCATACCGGCGCCACCGGCACCGATCACGACCGCATCAAATTCACGAGTTGGAATAGTCACCTTACACACCCCACAGCACGACGAAACCAGTCATCACATAGACAAACAGCACCACCACCAGCACAAACTGCAGCGCACCGCGCAGTCCGACCGGCTTGATATAGTCGGTCAGCACCTGCCATAGACCGATCCAGGCGTGGATCAAGACGCATACGAGCGTCAGCAGGGTGAAGACCTTGGTGAAGGTGTTGGAGAAGAAGCCGGTCCACACCTCGTAGGTGATGTCGTTGAACGCGACAAAGCCAACCAGATAGAGGACGTAGCACGTCATGATGAGGGCGGTGGCGCGGATCAGGATGTAATCATGAACACCGCTGCGCCCGAAAGTTGCAGAATTGGTTACCATACCAGTACCCCCGCCAATACCGCCAAAACCGCGGTGATCACGAAGGCCACACGGGCACTCTGATTACCGGATTCCAGCTCTTCCCAATAGCCCATGTCCATGACCAGGTGCCGCAGACCGCCCACGATGTGGTAAGCCAGCGCGGTCAGGATCCCCCACAGCACGAACTTGACCAGGAAGTTGTCCATGATGGCAACGACCGATTCAAATCCTTCGGGAGAGGCGAGTGAAGTACCAAGCATCCACAGCAAGATGGCCAATGCCACAAAGGTGATGACCCCTGAGACACGATGCAAGATGGAAGCGATGGCGGTGACAGGAAAGCTGATCGTCTGTAGGTCGAGGTTTACAGGTCTCTGTTTGTTTTTCACGGCTTTGCCCACTCAGCTCCATTGAGCACGTTAGTTATTGTTTTCACACGCTTTGAGGGCGAGGAGTGGCATTTGTTAGGTTTTTGTTACCAAAACAACTCAGGAAAGCCAAAAATAACATTTTCGATATCACATCTGGCTTTGCGAAAGCGTTTCAAACACCGACGACCATCACCCACGTGGCGCAGTATATCGGCGGCCTTAACCAATGACAATCAAATAGCTACACAGAAAATCCAAAACCGTAAACCAGATCTCACAACAGCTTTAACAAGTCATTAATGATCATCCAGCAAAATTGACAAAGACATGGTTCTCTGGTTCAAATAAGGCGCTCCAGCCGCCGTGGTACGGGTAAGAACCTTTGCCAGCGTCATAACAGTCGTAATAAAGTAGGGCTGGAACCAAATTATAAAAGAGCAAAGGAGACGTGCTATGGCTGATAAGATAGCCACCCTACATCTGCCCGGAAAAGAGCCGGTTGAACTGCCGATCCTCTCCGGTACCGTTGGACCCGATGTGATCGATGTCAGAAAGCTGGGCACGCAAGGATATTTCACCTTCGACCCCGGCTTCATGGCCACCGGTTCTTGCAAATCTTCCATCACCTACATCGATGGCGACCAGGGTGTCTTGCTGCACCGCGGTTACCCCATCGCCCAGTTGGCCACCCAGGCCAGCTACCTCGAAGTCTGCTACATCCTGCTGTACGGCGAGGCCCCCACCAAGACCCAATATGCGGAATTTGAACGTCTGGTCACCCGCCACACCATGGTGCACGAGCAGATCGCCTTCTTCTTCCGCGGCTTCCGCCGCGACGCCCACCCCATGGCCGTCATGTGCGGCGTGGTCAGCGCACTGTCCGCCTTCTATCACGACGCCCTCGACATCAACAACGAGGAGCATCGCGAGATCTGTGCCTTCCGTCTGCTCTCCAAGATGCCGACCCTGGCCGCCATGTGTTACAAGTACTCCATCGGCCAGCCCTTCATGCAGCCGCGCAACGCCCTCTCCTATGCAGGCAACTTCCTGCACATGATGTTTGGCGTGCCGACCGAAGAGTACAAGGTCAACCCCATCGTCGAGCGCGCCATGGACCGCATTTTCACCCTGCATGCGGACCATGAGCAAAACGCCTCCACCTCTACCGTGCGTCTGGCCGGTTCTTCCGGTGCCAACCCGTTTGCCTGTATCGCCGCGGGGATCGCCTCCCTGTGGGGCCCGGCCCACGGTGGTGCCAACGAAGCCTGCCTCAAGATGCTTGAAGAGATTGGCTCCGTGGATCGCATTCCCGAGTACATCGGCCGCGCCAAGGACAAGAACGATCCGTTCCGTCTGATGGGCTTCGGCCACCGGGTCTACAAGAACCACGACCCCCGTGCCACCGTGATGCGCGAAACCTGCCACGAGGTACTGACCGAGCTGCAGATCAAGGATCCGCTGCTGGACGTGGCCATGGAGCTGGAACGCATCGCGCTGTCCGACCCCTACTTCATCGAGAAGAAGCTCTACCCGAACGTGGACTTCTACTCCGGCATCATCATGAAGGCCATCGGCATCCCCATGTCCATGTTCACCGTGATCTTCGCCATTTCCCGTACCATCGGCTGGATTGCCCACTGGAACGAGATGCACTCGGACCCGGATCAGAAGATCGGCCGTCCCCGTCAGCTCTACACCGGTCAGCCCCTGCGAGAGTTCGTGCCCCTCGACCAGCGCTGAGCCCGATCTGTCATGGTTTGTTACAAAGGCGGTCATTGACCGCCTTTTCTTTTGCAGGTTTAATCGCGCCCTTTTACGCCAAGGACACTCATCATGAAATCTCCCCTGCTCCTCAGCTCTGCCCTCCTGCTCAGCGCCTGCCAGAGCGCCCCGACCACCGAAACCCTCTATATCCAGGACAAGCTGGCAGACTGCGTCGGTGTCGCCCCCATGAAGTGCATGCAGGTACGCAGTCAGCCGGGCGAGAGCTGGAGCCTCTTCTATCAGCAGATCGAAGGCTTCACCTTTGAACCGGGCTTTCGCTATCAACTGGAAGTGAGCAAGGAGCAACTTGCCGATGTGCCGGCCGATGCCCCTTCCTTGCGCTACCAGCTGATCAAGGTCGTGAGCAAGGAACCGGTTCGCTGACGAGTCGCTGACAGGTAACCCGGTTTCGTTTGTGTGCTCTCTGGGGTATGCTGTCACCCCTTTTTGCCACGGTTTGAGTACGGACCCGACCCGCATCATGATCACGATCCGCACCATCCGCACGCCAGACTGGCCCGCCATCATGGCCATCCAGCACGAGTGTTATCACCAGTTCGAACCCGAGCCCCTCGAGGTGATGCAGAACAAAACCGAGCTGGCCCCCGCCTCCTGCTGGGTGGCCGAGCGTCAGGGCAAGGTGCTGGGTTACCTGCTCTGCCACCCCTGGCGTGCCCACCAGCCCCCGCCCCTCTCGGTGCCGATGAAGGCGCTGGCCGGTCACGACGAGTTCTATCTGCACGATCTCGCTGTCTCGAGCAAGGCACGCGGCCTGGGTGTCGGACAGCGACTGCTGGCAAGGGCGCTCGCTTTCGCGAGCCATGCAGGATATCGCCATGCAGGCCTGGTGGCGGTTCAGGATGCCCCCGCCTTCTGGCGCAAGCAGGGGTTTGTGCCCGCCGACACCGGCAAATCGCTGGTGGAGTATGGTGACGGGGCAGTCTATATGCGGTTGCCCCTGGCTGACAGCGGTCCCAAACCGGGAACCATCAGCAGAGTTCAATAAAAAGAATTCAATAAAAAGAGTTCAATAAAAAAGGCGCCTTTCGGCGCCTTTTTCTATTTCGCGTTGTGCTCCCCACAGGGAGATCAAGCCTTGAACTTGCTGAACACCAGAGAGGCGTTGGTACCGCCAAAGCCGAAGCTGTTGGACATGACGGTATTGAGGTCGGCCGCTTCGTATTCACGCACGATGGGCAGGCCCACTGCTTTCTCGTCCAGGTTCTCGATGTTGATGCTGGGGGCGATGAAGCCGTGTTCCATCATCAGCAGGGAGTAGACGGCCTCGTGCACGCCGGCGGCGCCCAGGGCATGGCCGGTCATCGCCTTGGTGGCGGAGAGCTTGGGTGCATTGCTGCCAAACAGGGTCTGAATGGCTTCCAGCTCCTTGGTGTCACCAACCGGAGTAGAGGTACCGTGAGTGTTGATGTAGTCCACCTTGCCGACACCCTGCATCGCCATCTTCATGCAACGCACGGCGCCTTCACCACTCGGGGCCACCATGTCGTAGCCGTCGGAGGTCGCACCGTAACCGGTGATTTCGGCGTAGATGTGGGCACCACGGGCCAGGGCGTGTTCCAGCTCCTCGACCACCAGGATGCCGCCACCACCGGAGATGACGAAGCCGTCGCGGTCCGCATCATAGGTGCGGGACGCTTTTTCCGGGTTGTCGTTGTACTTGGTGGAGAGCGCGCCCATGGCGTCGAACTGGATGGTGGAAGACCAGTCCAGCTCCTCGCCGCCACCGGCAAAGATGATGTCCTGCTTGCCAAGCTGGATCAGTTCCAGGGCGTGACCGATGCAGTGGGCAGAGGTCGCACAGGCGGAGCTGATGGTGTAGTTGACACCTTTTATCTTGAACGGGGTGGCAAGACAGGCTGAGGTGGTGGAAGACATGGTACGTGGCACCATGTAAGGACCCACCCGCTTGACGCCCTTTTCACGGGCGATATCGGCAGATTCGGAGGTGTTCTTGCCGGAGGCGCCGCCGGAACCGGTCACGATGCCGGTACGCTCGTTGGAGACCATCTCTTCCGGCAGGCCGGCATCTTCGATGGCCTGCTGCATGGAGAGGTAGGCGTAGGCCGCGGCGTCACCCATGAAACGCATGACTTTACGGTCGATCAGTTCAGACGGATCGAGTTTGATGTTACCCCAGACACGGCTGCGCAGGTTGTACTGCTCGAACTGCTCGGAATAGGTGATGCCGGATTTGCCTGCTTTCAGGGAGGCCAGCACCTCTTCCTTGTTGTTGCCGATACTGGAGATGACGCCGATACCGGTGATCACTGCTCTTCTCATTAATTCATCTCGTCTGGAAAAACTGGCACCGAGTCTACCCGCTTTCGGCTGCCAAACTGGTCTGCTTTCACGTAGAATGCCCGCGATTTTGTGACGCGAGCCGAGGAAAACGTGAGTCAAACATCCTTACATCATGCCCGATTGGACTGGAACGAAGCGGGAACTCCAGTCTCCAGTGAGTTCGGGGATGTGTACTTTTCCAATGATAACGGTCTAAGTGAAACCCGCTACGTCTTTTTGCAGCAAAATCGACTGCCAGAGCGATTTTCGCACCACGATAGTGACAGTTTCGTGATTGGTGAAACAGGTTTCGGTACAGGACTTAACTTTCTGGCCACAATGGCCGCCTTTCTGGAACAGGCCCCCCTGTCCGGCAACGGATCCCGGCTGCACTTCATCAGCGTCGAGAAATACCCCCTTACCCAGGCCGATCTGCGCAAGGCCCTGGCCGCCTGGCCCGAGCTCGCCCCCTTGAGCCAGCCTCTCATCGACCAGTGGCCGTTGCCGGTCTCCGGCTGCCATCGCCTGCTCTTTGCCGATGGCCGCATCCGCCTCGATCTCTGGTTTGGCGACATCAAGGAGATGCTGCCTCAGGTGCCCCATCCGGCAACCGGTCTGGTGGACGCCTGGTATCTGGACGGTTTCTCCCCTGCCAAGAACCCAGAGATGTGGACCCAGGATCTCTTCGACGATCTCGCTCGCCTCGCCCGCCCCGATGCCACCCTCTCGACCTTTACCTGCGCCGGTTTCGTGCGACGGGGGCTGATTGCCGCCGGCTTTGCCATGAAGAAGGTGAAGGGCCACGGAAGCAAGCGGGAGATGCTGGCGGGTGTTCGGGAAGGCAAAGTGCCGCAGCAGAGCATCGCCCCCTGGTATGCCCGCCCCGCAGGGCGGGAGGGAGAGGTGCTCATCATCGGTGGCGGCATCGCTTCCGCCATGACGGCGCTCTCTCTGGTGGAGCGGGGTCGGCACGTCACCTTGCTGTGCGAAGATGGCGAACCGGCCAGCGGCGCCTCCGGCAATCGACAAGGAGCCCTCTACCCCCTGCTTAACGGCGAACACGATGCCCTGTCGCGCTTCTATTCGCTGGCCTTCGGCTTTGCCAGAAACCGGCTGCTGGCTTTGGCAAAGCACCACCCCGTCGCCTTCTCGCTGTGTGGCGTCACCCAACTCGGCTACGACGACAAATCCGCCGCGAAGCTTGCCAAGATGAGCCAGGGCCCCTTCCCCCCCGAGCTGATGCACCCACTCTCGGCAGCGGAGGTTGAACAGGTGGTCGGCCTGCCCTGCGATGCGGATGGCGTGAGCTATCCCCTAGGGGGCTGGCTCTGTCCGGCGGATCTCACCCGCGCCGCCATCAGGGAGGCGCAGGCCAGCGGGCGGCTGGAAGTGGTGTTCAATGCCGCTGTAACCCGCATTGCCGAAGAGGCCGATGGCTGGCGAGTGGAGAGCCGGGATGGCCGCCAGTGGCACGCCCCCAATCTGGTGGTGGCGGCCGGGCATCAGTTGCCAACCCTTCTCCCCTTTGCCGAGCTTCCTCTCTATCCGGTGCGCGGCCAGGTGAGCCATGTGCCGACCACGGCTGGCTTGAGCCAGCTCAAGAGCGTGCTCTGCTACGATGGCTACCTCACCCCGGCCCACAACGGCGCGCACTGCATCGGGGCCAGCTATGGCCGCAACCAGACCGACCTTGCATACCGCACCGACGAGCAGGAGCAGAACAAGGCGCGGCTGCAAGCCTGTGTGCCCCAGCAGCGCTGGCCTGCCGAGGTGGATGTGAGCGGTGCTCAGGCCCGCATCGGGGTGCGCTGCGCCAGCCGGGATCACCTGCCGGTAGCCGGGCCCGTCGCCCGGTTGGCGGCGCTGGCGGATCATGACGTCAACGCCCCCGCGGATCAGCAGAGCGCACTACCCCTGCACGCCGGCCTCTACGTGCTGGGGGCGCTCGGCTCCCGAGGTCTGTGCTCGGCGCCCCTGTGCGGCGAACTGGTCGCCAGCGAGATCTGCGGCGATCCCCTGCCGCTGGCCGCCGATCTGCTGGAGGCGCTCCATCCCGCCCGCTACTGGGTGCGAAGGCTGCGCAGGGGCAAGCCACTGCGCGACTAGCCACCCAGGAGCCGGGGCTGCCCGCCTCCACGCCATTGGACACACCAATAAAAAACGGGCTCAATCAGCCCGTTTTTTATGTTTCCCATGAGCGTCCATGGGCCTGTACACGTGTCATCAGCCAGCCCTGGGCCAGACGACCCCCAGCTTGCGCCCCTGATCGGTCTGGCTGGCCAGGGTGTCGAACCGCGCCCGGGTGGCCTCCAGCACCGCCTGCCCTGCCTGCCAGCCCTGATGCTCCAGGGTTGGGCAATCCCGGGTCACCGGCAACTGGGCGAGGCGCGTGCCAAGCTGGCTCACGCTCTCCAGCAGGATGTCCTTGTGACGGCTCTCGTAGTCAAACATGGCGGCCACCAGCTTGTCCCACTTCTGGCGCTCCTTCGCGGGCGCACGGGCCTTGTCCATCCAGTTGGGCACCCTGACCTGGATGCGGGCACGGACGCTGGCCTGCTCCAGCTCGCAGCGCGCCGCCGTCGCCTTCGTCTGCAACTGCCAGGAGAGCTGATAGCTGGCCTTGCCGATGTGCCCGTCCGCCTGGGTGGGCGACAAGGCGGTGATCTGGCGCATCACGGCCCCCACATCGGCCCCGGAGACCCGATAGAACTGGAAGTCGACCTTGATATCGGGGGCGACCTTCACACCGGCATAGTGGGAAGGTACAGCACCGATTGAGGCGGCATAAATGAGGGCCACCGTCACCCCTGTCTTGCTGAAGAGTCCCATCTGTCCGCGGCTTTGCTCCTTGTGAGTCCCGGCTTAATTTCAATTAATAATCAATGAATTAATAACCCGATTGGGAGATTACCCCTGATCCAGCCCCCTGTCATCCGCTCTTGGCACCCGGTTGCTGCAAACGTGCGAGTCATCACCCCGGCTCAGGCGGGGATTTGCAGTCGAGATCACAAGCTGCCATCGAATGGATGGTGAAATACTCCTTAGTGGGTAATATCCGCAGTGTTTTTGTTGGCCGATACCGGATAGTCCAGCGCAACCCTCTGGTGAGCCCTGGCAGGCCACCCCCTCACTTCAACTCTTGGGAAGGTTTTATGATAGAACTCCTGATCGGCACCCTGGTCACCCTGGCCGTGGGTCGCTACATCTTCAAGGGTTACTCCGCCACCGGGGTACTGCTCAGCGGCGGCCTGCTGCTGCTGGCGATCACCGCCCTGATGGGCAAGGCGGTGCTGCCGGCGAGCGTCCCCTCCACCGGCCACATGGCCACCGACATCTTCGAATACGTGCGCTTCCTGCTGGTCGACAGGGGGGGTGGCCTCGGCATGCTCATCATGGTGCTGTGCGGCTTTGCTGGCTACATGAGCCACATCGGCGCCAACACCATACTGGTGAAGCTCGCGAGCAAGCCCCTCGGTGTCATCAAGTCCCCCTACATCCTGCTGGTGGCCGCCTATCTGGTCGCCTGCGCCATGTCGCTGGCGGTGAGCTCCGCGACTGGCCTCGGGGTTCTGCTGATGGCCACCCTCTTCCCGCTGATGGTCAACATGGGGATCTCCCGTGGCGCGGCAGCGGCGGTGTGCGCCTCGCCGGCCGCCATCATCCTCTCCCCCACCTCGGGGGACGTGGTGATGGCCGCCCAGGCCGCGAACATGGAGCTCATCGAGTTTGCCTTCAAGCTGACCCTGCCCATTTCCCTGGTGGCCATCGCCGCCATGGCGGTGACCCACTTCTTCTGGCAGCGTTATCTGGATCAGAAGGCCGGGGAGCACAACGCCGCGGTCGCCCCGAGCGATCTCGTCACCGACGCCCCCGGCTTCTACGCCATCCTGCCCTTCACCCCCATCATCGGTGTGCTGCTGTTTGACGGCAAACTGGGGCCCAAGCTCGATATCGTCACCATCATCGTCATCTGCCTGGTGCTGGCCGCCCTGCTGGAGCTGGTGCGCAAGCGCAACGGCCGCGAGCTGCTGGACGGACTGCAGGTGTGCTGGCGCAACATGGCCGACGCCTTCGCCGGCGTGGTGATGCTGCTGGTGGGTGCCGGGGTCTTTGCCCAGGGTCTGATGGGGCTTGGTTTCATCGCCAACCTCCTGGATCTGGCCCAGAGCTTCGGTACCGGCGGCATCATCATCATGCTGGTGCTGGTGGTCATCACCACCCTGGCGGCCTTCACCACGGGTTCCGGCAACGCCCCCTTCTACGCCTTCGTGGAGCTCATCCCCCATTTGGCCACCAGCCTCGGCGTCAACCCGGCCTATCTGGTGATCCCCATGCTGCAGGCATCCAACCTCGGCCGCACCATCTCGCCGGTCTCCGGGGTGGTGGTCGCCTGTGCGGGGATGGGCAATCTCTCTCCGTTCGAGGTGGTCAAACGTACCTCGCTGCCGGTGGCCGTCGGCCTGCTGGTAGTGATCCTCGCCACCCAGATCATGGTTCCCGCCTGACTCTTTACCGGCCCGGCTGCCGCCGGGCTGGTATCCCCCCCACCCCATGCAGTAGACTCGGTGCTCTTTTTTCCTAAGGAGGACCGAGCCTTGAGTATGACGGTTCAACTTGCCCACTTCAGCGACTGCCACTCCCATTTCGATGGCGCCCCCATGCGCTTCTCCCCCGATGGCGAGTCCGAATGGCGCACCCAGTGCGGCGGCTATGGCCGCATCCTGACCCGGCTCACCGCCCTGCGCCAACAGGCCGAGGCAGCCGGCCAGACCTGCCTGCTGCTGCATGGCGGCGATACCTTCCAGGGGTCACTTTACTTCAACCGCTTCAAAGGGCGGGCCAATGCGGACCTGCTGGCCCTCTTGCGACCGGATGCCATGGTGATCGGCAACCACGAATTCGATCTGGGCAACGGGCCGCTGGTGGAGTTTTTGCGCCAGCTCGATTTCCCGGTGCTCGCCGCCAACATCGACAACCGTCAGGAGCCCGCCGATGCCCCGCTGCGGCTGCAGGGACTGCCGCAGCTGTTTGACGCAAGCCGCCCCTGGCACAAGCGCGTCATCGACGACGTGCCCTTCGCCCTGCTCGGCATCACGCTGCCGCAGATGGCCGCCATCGCGAGCCCCGATCCCCACACCCGTTTCCACGGTATCGAAGAGACCTTGAGCCGCGCCCTCGGCGAGATCAAGGCCGCCGGCATCCAGCACATTATCCTGCTCAGCCACCTGGGTCTGGCGCAGGACAAGCGACTGGCGACCCGCTTCCCCGAGCTCAGCCTCATCGTCGGCGGGCACACCCACAGCCTGCTGGGGGATCTGGCGCCGCTCGGGCTCGACAGCGAAGGCAGCTATCCCCTCATGGTGAACGGGGTGGCCATCCTGCACGCCGCCCACAGCGCCCTCTGTCTCGGGGTGTGCGAACTCACCTTCGACGAGCAGGGACGCGTGTGCCAAAGCCGCGGCCAGCTGGAGTGGTTACCCTGGGATCCCTGGCCCTTTGCTTCCCCGCCTCCTGCGGGGCTGCACTTCTGCGAACCGGCCCCCGAGCTCGAGCAGCATCTGGCCAGACGCTATCGTCCCGAGCTCGAAACCATGACCCGGCGCGTGGTGACCCGGCTCGCCGATCCGCTCCATCACCAGCGCCTACCCGATGCCAGCCTGCCCGCCGGCAGCCAGGTCGCCCCCCTGGTAGCGAGTGCCATGTTGGCCAGTGCCCGCGAACAGGTGGGTCAGGTGGACTTTGCCCTGCACAATGCCGGGGGCGTGCGCTGCTCCCTCGAGCCCGGCCCCCTGACCGAAGCAGACGTTGCCGGGCGCCTGCTGCCCTTTGCCATTCCCCTCACCCTCTACCGGGTGCACGGCCATGAACTGGCCGAGGCGTTGGAGGGGGCCATCGACAACGCCACCAACAACGGGGTGACGGGCAATGGCAGCGGCAGCTTCCCCTATACCGCCGGGGTGCGCTTCTGCTATCAGGCCGACAGACCCAAAGGGGAGAGGATCACTCGCCTGGAATGGGAAGTCAGCCCGGGTCAGTGGCAGCACGTCGAGCCGGATGCCATCTATCGCGGGGTCTCCAGTGCCTATACCGCCTCCGGCAAGGAGGGCTACACGGCCCTTGCCCGCACCCTGACCCAGCACAATCAGGAGCTCGGCATTACCCTGGCGGATGCCTTCCTGCGCTGGGCACGCCACCTGCCGGAACTCAGCCCCCTGCCGGCCCTGGTGGAGTATCACGGCCAGTGAATCTGGCACCGGCCCATCCCGGGTCGGTGCCGCCTTGCCCCCGCATAGGGGAATCCTGATCCGCTCCCAGGCGCAGGCCCCCTACCATGCAACCTCAGGCTGTGACGCCCGACTGCGCCAGCCCTGTCTTGTGATGGGGCCTGCCAGTGCAGCCAGAGGCGTGAAAACGATACTTTTACGAATTATTTCAGGTGCCTACACTTCTTCCATTGCATCGTGCAGCCCGGCTCGGCAAGATAAGCCCGCTTTTTCAGTCTTTCCCGCAGGAACAGGTCACCCATGAATCATGCCATCCGCTTTACCCCGCACCGCCACAATCCCGGGATCAGGCCGTCGGTCATCTTGCTCACCGCCCTGATGGCTCTGCTGTTCTGTCTGCGCAATCCGTTGTTCCACGGCATGGCCCCGGGATTTGATGCCTCCCTGTTTGCGGTGATGGGCAAGATGTGGAGCGAGGGGGGCGTACTCTATCGGGACATGATCGACATCAAGGGTCCCATGATCTTCGCCCTCGATGCTCTGGGCTATGGCCTTGGTGGCTTCTTCGGGATCTGGCTGCTGGAGTGGGTGCTCTGCTGGCTGGGCCTCATGGCGAGCTGGCAGGCTTTTTCGCAGCTCGGGCTCTCGGTGCGGGCGCGACTTGGCAGCATGCTGGCCCTGCTGGCGCTCTACAGCACTCGCTACTACTACGGCAACATGACTGAGGACTGGACATTCCATCTGGCCCTCATCGCCCAGTGGGCTTTCATCACCATGCTGCTGGACAAGCGATTCAGCTGGGGACCGGCCCTGGTCGCCGCACTCACCTTCGCCATCGTGGCCTGGATGCGCACCAACAACGGCGCCTTCTGGGGTGCCTGGTATCTGGTGCTCTTCTGTCACTGGTGCCTGCGCGAGCAGTGGCGCTGCGCCTTTGCCCTGCTCTTTTCCAGCCTGCTTGGACTGGCTCTCGTCGGCGGCCCGCTCTATGCCTACTTCCAGCACCACGACGTGCTGGCAGAGTTCAAATACTACGCCTTCGGCATCTTCTTTGAAGGGAGCTACGGCAACGGTTTCTCTCCTGAGGTAGGCGCCGTCGGTCTGCTGCGCACCGGCCTCATCATGCTGCTGCCCGCCTTCCTCGTCCTGATGCTCGGGCGCCGCCAGGAGTGGTATCTCCCCGCGCTGTGCGCCACCCTGCTGGGGGTGCTGTTCACCCTGATCGCCAACTCGGTCTCCGGCCATGTGTTCGATCACTATGACGTGCTCTATCTGCAGCTTGGCCTGCTGCCGCTCGCCTGCCTGCTGGACAGAAGCGAGCAGCGATCCGATGCCCTGGGGCTACTTTGCATCTCCCTGGTGGTGCTGACCGCCAGCTGGTTGCTGGCACAGCAGCTCGGCTATGGCTGGAGCACCAAGGAGTGGTCTCTGGAGCGGGTGCGCGAGGTGCTCGGCAACAGCCTGCTGTGGGCCTTGCCCGTGCTCATTCTGGTCCCGCTCTGGCGCGCCTGGGACGTGCGAAGCGCCACCCCCTGGCTCGCCTCGCTGGCCATGCTGGCGCTGCTGGTCAACAACGCCTGGGAAGGCAATCTCAAGGGCAGGCCGTTCAATCCCCCCGCCCAGGTCAGGGTCGATCGTATCCTGGCTGAGACGGCGCACACCGACAAGATCTGGGTCGATGGCATCCAGCCGCAATACTACCTCTGGACCGATCGCCAGCCGGCCTCCGCCTATCTGTTCTTTGCCAACGTCAACCCGCCCTACGATGTGCGCGAGCGGGTGCTGGCTGACATCAAGCGCCAACACCCCAAATTCATCATCGCCAAACCGGAGCGGGTGGCACAGGAGCTCAAGACTCCGACCTCCCCCTCCCACCTTGCCTTCTACCAGTATCTGACAGACCAGTATGAAGAGGTGGATCCGGGCCTGTACCGGCGCCGCTAATCAGGCACACAGAAGGGGCCATCCTGGTGATGGCCCCTTTTCGTTGCCGTCATAAAGAGGGGGCCGACCATGTTCAAGGGGCCCCATCCTGACTACAATGGCGCTCTTTTTCGCGGCAGAGGGAAGAATCATGGCGGAGCTGACTTATCTGGGGGGCTATCCGGAGCCACTCAAGGCTCAGGTACAGCAGTTGATTGCGGCGGGCAAACTCGGCGAGATGCTGGCCAAGCGCTACCCGCAAACCCACCTCGTCCAGAGCGACAAGGCGCTGCTCGCCTATACCATGGAGCTGAAGAACCGCTACCTGAAAAGCTCGGCGCCGCTTTCCAAGGTGATCTTCGACGGCAAGATCAACGTGATCAAGGATGCCCTGGGACTGCACACCTATGTCAGCCGGGTGCAGGGCAGCAAGCTCAAGGCCAAGAACGAGATCCGCATCGCCGCCCTGTTCAAGGAGGCCCATCCCGCCTTTCTCAAGATGATAGTGGTGCATGAGCTGGCCCACCTGAAGGAGAAGGATCACAACAAGGCTTTCTACCAGCTCTGCCAGCACATGGAACCGGACTATCATCAACTGGAGTTCGATCTCAGGCTCTGGCTCACCTGGCGTGATATCGAGCGTACCGCCCGCTGATCCCCTTGCAAGGAGGCAAGATGCGCCCATGGCACACACCTGTCCAGCCCGTTCGCCATGGGCACTGGTTGCTCCAGGGGCTGATGCTCTGGCTCTTCTCCCTGCCGCTGTCGGCCACCGAACGCTGGCAACGTGATGACTACCTTGTCCAAAGCTTCATGGAAATCGCCATGAAACGGGAGTATGGCCATGAACAACAGGAGCACTTCTCCCGCTGGCCGGGCCCCGTGCGTCTCAAGCTCGTCAACGAATTCGGCGACAAGCCGCTGCAGGCCGAGGTCGTCAAGGTACAGACCCGTCACCTGAGCAGGATCACCGGTCACCCCATCGAGATTGTCAACGACAACCCCAATCTCACCCTCATCATGACCCGGCACAAACAGATGGCGAGCTGGGCTGCACGCACCATGCGCCAGGACGAGTCGGTGCGCATCGCCCTCAAAGAGGGGATCTGCCTGGCCAATTTCGCCACCAACGCTCGCTACGAGATCACCCGTGCCACCATCATCATTCCGGTGGATTACAGCCGGGCAAAGGGCCGTTTTCTGGATTGCGTGGTGGAAGAGTTAAGCCAGGTGATGGGGCTGCCCAACGACTCGGACAAGGTGTTCCCTTCCATCTTCAATGACAGCAGCATCGACAGCTTTCTGACCGGGCTCGATTACGTGTTGCTCAGGCTTGCCTACCACCCGGCATTGCAACCGGGCATGACGGCGGACGAGGTACGCGCGGCGCTCCCCACCGCCCTCAAGGCACTGCGTGCCAATGGCGACATCGCACAGGCCACCCAACGGGTGCAGGTCGACAGCCTCAAGCGTTGGGCGGGACTCTGAGCGCAGCCAGAGACATTACTCTTTCGCCTTTCGCCTTTCGCCTTTCGCCTTTCGCCTTTCGCCTTCATGGTCATGCGCCTCCCCCATCAACGCAACACGCAGCCCATGGCTGCGTGTTTTGAAGAGCGGTTCGGCAAAGCCAGTACAGGGATCATCATCCGGCTGGAGACTCCTCCTCTCGGCCTGGCAGATCACGACGATGCTTGCTGCTGAGAGCTTATCTTCAGGCCTCCAGAGCCTCTTCTTCCGGCATCCAGCTATCGGCGTTTTCCCACACCTCCTGAACCATGGCTTCGGCCAGCTCCTTGTCTTCCTTGCTGGCGCGACTGACCGTCAGAGCCATGGCACTACCCGGCGCCACCCGCACATGCAGATCGGGAAAGCGCTCACCCAGTTGCTTGAGCAGCTCCTGGCGCAAGGCCTCCATGGTCGAGGTGGGGATCTGGTGTTTTCTGTCGATGATGATTTCCAGGCGCATAGGGTACGTCTCCATGATAATTAACTGTATTTTTATACAGTAATTTTAAAAAGTAAAGATGGTGGCTGCACATAGGCCCTCACCGCTCACACCTTCTCGCTGACGATGTGCAGCCGAACGGCCCCGATTTTCCCCCATCGCTGTCATCATGGAAAAAACAGTTGATATTGATTCTCATCCATCGCATTATTCACGCCTTGTTATAACATAACAGAAGAGGCAATCATGCGCCCCCATATTCACCCTGAATACCGCAAGGTTCTGTTCCACGATCTCGCCAGCAATACCTACTTTCTGATCGGCTCCACGCTGGCCACCGATCGCACCAGAGAGTGGGAAGATGGCAACACCTACCCCTATGTGACGCTGGATGTCTCCAGCGCGTCCCACCCCTTCTATACCGGCAAACAGAAGCAGGTCGGCAAGGAAGGTCAGGTCGCTCGCTTCGGCCAGCGATTCGGTCAGTTCTTCAGCAAAGGAAAAGAGAAACAATGAAAGTCCTCGCCTCCCTGAAATCCGCCAAGTCGCGTCACCCGGACTGTCAGATCGTGCGTCGGCGCGGCAAGCTGTTCGTCATCTGCAAGAGCAATCCCAGGTTCAAGGCTCGTCAGGGCTGATTGCGCATCCGCCCCTCATGGATAACAAAGCCCTCGTCATGAGGGCTTTGTCATCTCTGGGCTCTGCTCACAGCGGGGTGGCGCACTTGCGGTATTCGGTGGGGCTGACTCCTACCCGCTTTCGGAATACCCGCGAGAAGTAGAGCTGATCGTCATAGCCCACCTGCTGGCCTATGGTGGCGACCGACAGCGGTGTGGTCTGCAGCAACAGCTTAGCCCGCATGATGCGCTGATCCTCGCGCCAGCGCACTATGCTCACCCCCACCTGCTCGCGAAACAGGTGCGCGAGGCGCGAGGGGGACAAGAACACCTGCTCCGCCAGCGCTTCCACCGAGATCTCGGCCGAGAGGGACTCGCTCAGGATCTGGCACGCCTCGTGGACCCGGTGATCGATGGCTGGATAGGCATTCTGGGACGATGCCTCGTAGCAGCGGATGAGCAACCGCTCCAAGAGGTTCATGGCCAGTTGCTCCGACATGGGCCGCAGCTGCTTGTGGGTCTCCTCGATGTCGAGGAAGAGGGCGTCGAATTCGGTGAGCAGCTGGTTGTCCGCCAGTTGCAGTCGCCCCACCTGCTCCGTCACCTGGGGCCACTTGAGCCAGTCAGCCCAATAGGCCCGCGGCCGGAAATAGACCCAGCGGTGATACCACTCTCGGGCATCCGGCGCCCGGCCGTAATGGTGCACCGCCGCTGGTGGAAAGAGCAGCAGGTCGCCGGGTTCCACGGTGAAGGCCTTGTCCCCCTGAAAGATCTGTCCCTTGCCCTTGATGGTCAGATTGACGATGAACCCCTTCATGCCGTGGGGCCTGTCGATGGTGAAATCCAGCGCGCTCCCCTGCTCGATGGGAGTCATCCCCGAGACCAGGAAGACGTCGAAGGCGTAGCCAGGCAGCAGGGGATTGAGTTGTTTCGGCTTCTCTTTTTGCATCGAGGACATGGCGGAAAACAGGGTTTCGGTAAAAAAGTCGACATGGGCCATTGTAGAGATCCGGCGTAGGAACCCCCTATGTTCGCAAGCTGTTCGTTGTGAAATTGTTGAACTGGCTCACAGCTTGCCGGGGAAAACACCGGGCCGACGCGAGGCCCGCCCGGTGACGAGGAAACACATCGCTCAGATACGGGCTTTGCGCACCTGCTTGTAGCGGTCGAACAGCACGGCGGCGAGCAGGATGAGGCCACGCACCACGTACTGGGCAAACGGGGAGATGTTGAGCAGGTTCATGGCGTTCTCCATCAGCCCCAGGATCAGCACCCCGGCGATGATGTAGGAGATCTTGCCGATCCCCCCCTTCATGGAGACCCCCCCCAGCACGCAGGCGGAGATCACCACCAGCTCGAAGCCGATGGAGGTCATGGGCTGACCCGAGGTCATGCGGGATGCGAGGATGATGCCGGCGAGCGAGGCGATGAGCCCGGTCATGGTGAAGATGATGATCTTGGTGCGCACCACGTTGACCCCGGCCAGACGTGCCGCCTCCTCGTTGCCCCCCATGGCCAGGGTATTGCGCCCGAAGGTGGTCTTGTTGAGCAGCAGCCCGAACAGCACGAAGCAGACAGCCGTCAGCCAGATGGGCGTCGGGATGCCGAGCAGGGCGGAGTTGCCAAGCTCGAAGAAGCCCTCCTCCACGATGCCCACCGCCTTGCCGTCGGAGATGATGTAGCCCACCCCGCGCGCCATCTGCATGGTGGCAAGGGTGGTGATGAGGGCGTTGATCTTGAATTTGGCCACGACGATGCCGTTGATGAGGCCAAAGACAAGGCCCACCGAGAGACCGGCCAGAATGCCGAGGGGGATGCTCTCGGTGGCGTTGATGCCCACCGCGCAGGCAACCCCGGAGCAGGCCACCACAGAGCCCACCGACATGTCGAACTCGCCGGAGGCGAGGCAGAACAGCATGCCGCAGGCCACCATGCCCGACATGGAGACGGCAAGCCCGAGCCCCCGCATGTTGATCAGGCTGGCGAAGTTGGGGACCAGCACGCAGGCGAGCAGGAACAGGATGGCGAAGATCACCAGCATGCCGTACTGATCCCAGATGCGGGTCAGTTGCAGGCGGGTACCGCTCGCCGCGGTGTCGTTGGCGGCTTGGCCGACCGAGGTCGTTGTTGTCATGGTATTTCTCCTGAAAATTCCGGGTGCTATCTCGTTGCGGTCAGCGGGTCAACGGGCCGGCATGGCCAGATTGAGCGCCTTGACCTCGTTGGCCTCGTCGTGGGAAAGCTCTCCGGCGATCTCCCCCTCCCGCATGACCAGGATCCGATCCGCGATGCCCAGCACCTCCGGCAGCTCGCTCGAGACCACCATCACGGCGATGCCCACCTTGGCCAGATCGTAAATCACGTTGTAAATCTCGTTCTTCGCCCCGACGTCGATGCCCCGGGTCGGTTCATCGAGCAGGATCACTTTCATGTCTTCCGACAGCCAACGCCCCAGAATGGCCTTCTGCTGGTTGCCGCCGGAGAGGTTCATGATGGCCTGCTGGGGAGACGGGGTCTTGACCCGCATGTCGCGGATCCGCAGCCTCGCGTTCTCGTCTTCCCACTTCTGGTTGATCCAGAAGCCTCCCCACGCGTGGTGGCGGCGGGCGCTGATGTTGATGTTCTCCTGCACCGAATGGATGGGGATGATGCCGAGCGCCTTCCTGTCTTCGGTGCAGAGCATGATGCCGCTGCGAATGGCGTCGATGGGGCTCTGAATGACCACCTGTTTGCCAAACACCGATATCTCGCCCCCTCGAGGTGTCTCGGCGCCGAAGATAAGCTTCATCAGCTCGCTGCGCCCGGCCCCCACCAGCCCGAAGATGCCGAGGATCTCCCCTCTCTTTACCTCGAGCGACACCGGCGCCTTGAGGCCGGGCCCCATCAGGTGCTCCACCTTGAGGCCCGCCTCACCGAGCGGCCTTGGGCTGTAGCCATAGATGTCGGTCAGCTCGCGCCCCACCATGGTCTTGACCAGCAGATCCCGGTCCACCTCGGCCATGGAAGCGAAGGTGCGCACGAACTGGCCATCCTTGAACACCGTGATGGCATCGCACAGGGCGAAGATCTCGTCCATGCGATGGGAGACGTAGAGAATGACCTTGCCCTCGTCCCGCAACTGGCGGATGACCCGAAACAGCTGCTCAATCTCGCGGGACGACAGGCTGCTGGTCGGCTCGTCGAAGGCGATGACGCTGGCGTCCCGGGTCAGGGCCTTGGCGATCTCCACCATCTGCCACTGACCCAGGGACAGGTACTTGAGCGGCGTCTCGGGGGAGACGTCCATCCCGAGGCGCGTCAGCTGCCTGGCTGCATCCTGATAGAGCTTCTCCCGATCGATGACGCCGCGCCGGGTCGGCAACTGCCCCAGGTAGATGTTCTCCGCCACGCTCATTTCAGGGACCAGGTGCAGCTCCTGATAGATGATGGCAATCCCGCTCTCAAGGGCATCGACCGTGTTTTGGAACACTTTCTCCTGACCCGCCAGCTTCACCACCCCGCGGGTGGGCGCCTGAAAACCGCTCAGGATCTTGAGCAGGGTGGACTTGCCGGCCCCGTTCTCTCCCATCAGCGCGTGTACCGTGCCCTGCTGGCAGGCGAAGGAGACGTTCTGCAGCGCCTTGACGCCGGGAAACTCCTTGCTGATGCCGCAAAACTCCAGATATGGAACTTGATTCATGAGATGACTCCAGCCAGCCGGCACGGCGCACTCCGCCATGCCGGCATGGGTATCAAGGGATGGGGATCACAGCCCTTTCTTTTGCAGCTCGGCCTTGAAGTTGTCGCGGGTGATGAGTACCACGTCGGTCACCTCGGTGAACTTGGCAGGCTCGGCGCCGTTGACGACCCAGTCATGGAGCATCTGGATGCTCTTGTAGCCGTGTACGTCCGGGCTGGGCAGCAGGGAGCCGAGGAAGCCGGTGGCGCTGGACTTGGAGAGCTCGTTCACCGCATCCACCCCGTTGATGCCGATACCGATGACGTTCTCCGCCTTGAAGCCCTGCCCTTCGGTGGCGCGCACGCCGCCGAGCACCGTGTTGTCATTCATGCCGACGATGAGCCAGTTCTTGACCTCGGGGTGTTGCACCAGCATGGAGTTGGCGGCATCCAGCGCCCCCGGAATGTCGTTGCTCTTGGTGGGTGCGCGGAAGATCTGGCCCTCGGGGAAACCGGCGGCCTTGAGCGCGCCCAGGGAGCCCTCGACCCGGCGACGGGCGGTGTCGAGCTCGTCGGCGGTGATGGCGAGCACCCCGGTCGCCTTTACGTCCCACTGGCGCTTTTGCATCTCCTTGTAGAGCTCCTGCCCCTGACGCTCGCCAATCTTGGTGGCGGCCATCATCACCAGCGGCACCTGCTCCATGGGCTGGCCCTTGGCGTTGACGAACTGGTCATCCACCGTGATGACCTTCAGATCCATGCTGTTGGCCTTCGCCATGATGGCGGCCCCGAGCTTTGGGTCAGGGGTGCAGATGACGAAACCCTTGGCGCCATTCGCCGCCAGACTATCGATGGCATTGAGGGTCTTCTCCCCGTCGGGGACGGCTATCTTGATCACCTCGAAGCCCAGATCCTTGCCCGCCTTGTCGGCGAAGTTCCACTCGGTCTGGAACCAGGGCTCCTCGGGCTGCTTGACCAGGTAGCCCAGCTTCAGCGCTTCGGCCGAGAAAGCAGAATTTGCCATACCAAGGGCGAACCCCATCGCGATCATGCCTTTAACGATTTTGTTCATGCGAATGTCTCCAACGGTTCTATCAATCCATGTATCCACGCAGTGCTGCTCGTTGAGTCAATCAAGTCGCAGCCATATAAAAACATGCTTAAACAGGACGTTATTGTTGTTGCTGGTTGAGCGAACCAAGTTGTAATCGTTTTCACAATTAAAAATGGAGAGCAGGATCACGCCATGAGATTGCAGCCATTTCGTCTATATAATTAGCAATTTCGTCACATATCGAATTTTTGAGAGCTGTCACCCTGTCGCACTGACAGCGTTAAAATCCATATTTCCAGCAGCCAATGGCTAACCGCCCCTCCTGCCCATCTCCTATGGTTCCCCCCAGTCACCCCTCATTGATGGTCAGGAGCACTTATGTCTGAGCACATCGTCATCGGACTCGATTTCGGCAGCGACTCGGTCAGGGCACTCGCCGTGCGCTGCCAGGACGGCGCCGAGCTGGCGACCCATGTCGTCTATTACCCGCGCTGGCAGGCAGGCCACTACTGCCAACCGGTCAACAACCAGTTCCGCCACCACCCCCTCGACTATCTGGAGTCCATGGAGCAGGCAGTGGTGGCGGTGGTGAGCCAGCTCACACCGAGTCAGCGTACCGCCGTGCGCGGCATCGGGGTGGACAGCACCGGCTCCACCCCCGCCCCCATCGACAGAGAGGGGCGCGTGCTGGCCCTGCGTCCGGAGTTTGCCGACAACCCCAACGCCATGTTCGTGCTGTGGAAGGATCACACCGCCATCGAGGAGGCCGAGGCCATCACCGCCCTGTGCCACGGCGGCCAATTCCCCGACTACAGCCGCTACATCGGCGGCATTTACTCCTCCGAGTGGTTCTGGGCCAAGATCCTGCACGTCTCCCGAGCCGATGCCGCCGTGCGCGCCGCCGCCTGCAACTGGGTCGAGCTGTGTGACTGGGTCCCCGCCATCCTGAGCGGCACCCAGGCCCCGGCCACCCTCAAACGCGGGCGCTGTGCCGCCGGCCACAAGTCCCTCTGGCACCCGAGCTGGGGCGGCCTGCCCCCCGCCGACTTCCTCAATGCCCTGGATCCCCTGCTGACGGAGGATCTCGATTTCCCCCTCTTTACCGACAGCTGGACCGCCGATCTGCCGGTCGGCACCCTGACCCCGGAGTGGGCGGAGCGGCTGCACCTCTCCTGCGAAGTGGTGATTGCCGGCGGCGCCTTTGACTGCCACATGGGGGCGGTGGGAGCCGGGGCCGGCAACAATGCCCTGGTGAAGGTGATAGGCACCTCCACCTGCGACATCCTGATCGCCGACGAGGCCACCATAGGTGATCGGGCCATTGCCGGGATCTGCGGCCAGGTGGATGGCAGCGTGGTGCCGGGCATGGTGGGGCTGGAGGCGGGACAGTCCGCGTTCGGTGACATCTATGCCTGGTATCAGCGCCAGCTAGGCTGGCCCCTTGACAGCCTCGCCGCCCAGTATCCGGAGCTGCGCACCGCCATCGAGGCCCACAAGCGGGAGCTGCTGCCAAACCTTGCCGCCGCCTGGGATCAGCAGCGCGACCTGGCGCACCTTCCGGTGGTGCTCGACTGGTTCAACGGCCGGCGCACCCCCTATGCCAACCAGCGCCTGCAGGGCACCCTCACGGGGATCAACCTCGGCACCGATGCCCCCGATCTTTTCGGCGCCCTGGTGGCCTCCACCGCCTTCGGTGCCCGTAGCATCATGGAGTGCATGACCAGTCAGCAGGTGCCGGTGGAGCAGGTGATCGCCCTTGGCGGCATTGCCCGCAAGTCCGCCACCGTGATGCAGACCTGCGCCGACGTGATGAACAGGCCCATCCAGGTGGTGGCCTCGGATCAGTGCTGCGCCCTGGGGGCGGCCATCTTTGCCGCCGTGGCGGCCGGGATCCATCCCGATGTGGCCAAGGCCCAGCACCACATGGCGAGCGCCGTGGAGCGCACCCACCAGCCACACCCCGAGCAGGTCGCCGAGTATGAACGCCTCTACCAGCGCTACCTCGCCTGGGGCGCCGCCGCCGAACCGCTCTACAACCGGGGGGTGCCGGCATGAGCCTCAAGACCCTCAAGGAGCAGGTGCTCGCCGCCAACCTGGATCTGCCGCGCCATGGCCTGGTGACCTTCACCTGGGGCAACGTGAGCGGCATCGACCGAGAGCGCAATCTGGTGGTGATAAAGCCAAGCGGCGTCAGCTATGAGCGGATGCGGGTCGAGGACATGGTGGTGCTGGATCTGGCGGGCAAGCAGGTGGAGGGGGACCTTCGCCCCTCCTCCGACACCGCCACCCACCTGGTGCTCTATCGCGCCTATCCGGAGCTTGGCGGCGTGGTGCACACCCACTCCACCCACGCCACCGCCTGGGCCCAGGCGGGGCGCCCCATCCCCATTTTCGGCACCACCCAGGCCGACTACTTCCACGGCGAGATCCCCTGCTCCCGCCTGCTCACCCCGGGCGAAGTGGAGGAGGACTACGAGGGGCTGACCGGTCATCTCATCGTCGAAACCCTCAAGCAGACCCCCATCCTCACCATGCCGGGGGTACTGGTGGCCAACCACGGCCCCTTCAGCTGGGGCAAGAGCGCCGAGGATGCAGTACACAACGCCGTGGTGCTGGAAGAGGTGGCCCGCATGGCCTGGCTCACCGGCCAGATCAACCCGGGGGCCCGCCCCCTGCCCGATTACCTGCTGGAGAAGCACTACCAGCGCAAGCATGGCAAACACGCCTATTACGGCCAGACAAAAGCCTAAAAGAGGACAAACTCATGGAATTGATGAAACAGCTGGAAGTGTGGTTCCTGGTCGGCAGCCAGCACCTGTATGGCGCCACCACATTGAAGCAGGTGGCCGATCACGCCCACACCATCGCCAGCCAGCTCAACGAGGGGGCGAACCTGCCCCTCAAGATAGTGCTCAAACCCACCGGTACCACCCTGGATGAAATCAGCGCGGTGGCCCGGGATGCCAACCACGACGAGCGCTGCGCCGGGCTCATGGTGTGGATGCACACCTTCTCCCCTGCCAAGATGTGGATCCCGGCGCTGAGTCAGTTGCAAAAGCCTCTGCTGCAGTTCCACACCCAGTTCAACCGGGATCTCCCCTGGAGCGAGATCGACATGGACTTCATGAACCTGAACCAGACCGCCCACGGCGGACGCGAGTTCGGCTTCATGGGGGCCCGCCTGCGGCTGCCCCGCACCGTGGTGGTGGGTCACTGGCAGGATGAAGAGGCCAGACAGAAGATTGGCAACTGGATGCGCATCGCCGCCGCCATCCACGACAGCCGCCACCTCAAGATTGCCCGTTTTGGCGACAACATGCGCAACGTGGCGGTCACCGAGGGCGACAAGATTGAGGCCCAGATCCAGTTCGGCTATCAGGTGAACTACCACCCGGTCGGCGATCTGGTCAAGGTGATCGATGCCGTGCCCAAGAGCGACATCGAGGCGCTGCTGGCCGAATATGAGGCGACCTACACCCTGACCGAGGCGGTGCAGGCGGGTGGACCGCTGCGTGCCTCACTGTATGAGGCGGCGCGCCAGGAGCTGGGGATGAAGACGTTCCTCACCGACGGCGGCTTTGGCGCTTTCACCACCACCTTCGAAGATCTCTATGGTCTGCACCAGCTGCCGGGCCTCGCCTGCCAGCGCCTGATGGAGCAAGGCTTCGGTTTTGGGGCAGAAGGGGACTGGAAGACCGCGGCCCTCTTGCGCACCCTGAAAGTGATGGGATATGGCCTTGCGGGGGGAGCCTCCTTCATGGAGGACTACACCTACCACCTGGAGGCGGGCAACAACCTGGTGCTGGGGGCCCACATGCTGGAGGTCTGCCCCTCCATCGCCGCAGGCAAACCCGTGCTGGACGCCCAGCATTTAGGCATAGGCAAGAAGGCCGATCCGGCCCGCCTGCTGTTCGCGGCCCCGGCGGGCAAGGCGGTCAACGCCAGCCTCATCGATCTCGGCAACCGCTTCCGTCTGGTGGTCAATCAGCTGGAAGTGGTGGACCTGCCAGAGGCCATGCCGAAACTCCCGGTGGCCAGCGCCCTGTGGAAACCCCTGCCGGACCTGCAGACCAGCGCCGAGGCCTGGATCCTGGCGGGCGCCGCCCACCACTCGGTGTTCACCCAGGCGGTGGACATCGAGCAGCTGCGCACCTTCGCCGACATCATGGGTATCGAGTTTGTGGTCATCGACGAGCATACCCGCATCCCCGCGCTCAAAGAGCAACTGCGCTGGAACGAGGTCTACTACAAGATCTGCCAGTGACCCTTTAATCGGCCAGCGACCATCACCATGACTGTATGGAGATGGTATTCGCCTGACAACAGCCCCGCCCGCGGGGCTGTTTCATTTCGCGTCCCCTCAGGGATGACCCTCCCCCTCCAGCAGCCAGTGACAGACCCGCTGCACCCCGTGGCGCTGGCTGTCGGGCCGGGCGATCAGGGCGTATTCGTGATCCGTCTCCAGCACGGGGGCGAAGGGAGCGACCAGGGCGCTGCTCTCCAGCTCCTCGGCCACTATGGTGGGATCCCCGAGAGAGAGGCCAAACCCCTGCAGCGCAGCATTCATCGCCAAGTCCAGGGTATCGAACAGCTGCCCCCCCTGGGGCTGCCAGGGGATGTCGAGGAAGGCGGCAAACCAGTTGCGCCAGTCCCGCCTATCGGCGCTGGCATGGATGAGGGGCAGCAGGGGCAGCTCGTTCAGGTCGCGCTCGAACAGACGATGCTTGGCAGCAAACGCCGGGGCGCAGACCGGGGTCAGCCGTTCCCGAAACAGGGGCTGGCTGTGGGGATAGCGCCCCAGGCAGGGCTGGTAGACGATGGCGAGATCGAAGGGCTCCCGGGAGAAGTCGATGCCATGGCTGTGGCTGCCACGCACCTCCACCGCCTCCCCCTCGAACGCCTGCAACCGCCGCAGCAGCCAGCGGCTGGCGCAGGAGGGCACCTTGATGCTGATCGCCTGCTCGTGGGGCAGGGCCTGCAAGGCGCTGAGCCCCTCCCCCATGCGGGCCAGCCCTTCACGAACGAAAGGCAGCAGCCGCTCGGCGGCCGGAGTCAAGGTGAGGCAACGGGTGCCGCGCACGAACAGCAGGTGGCCCAGGCGCGCCTCCAGCTGGGCGATCTGCTTGCTCACCGCCCCCTGGCTCACGCACAGCTCGTCGGCAGCCAGGGTAAAACTCAGGTGGCGGGCAGAACACTCGAAGACCTGCAGGCCATAGAGAGGCAACTGAGTACGCGGCTGGGTGGACAACATGACAAGCCTCCATGCTTGAGAAAAACTCATGCATACCATGCCGAATAATCCGTTGTCCGGCAAGCCTTGGGGGGGCTAAAAAGGGACCTCTTTCACACACGCAGGTGACGGCCCCATGTCCATCCCCCAGGTTTCCAGCAAACTGCCCCAGGTGGGCACCACCATCTTCACCGTGATCGGGGATCTGGCCGCCCGCCACCCCAGCATCAACCTCTCCCAGGGGGCGCCGAGCTTCCCCTGCGATCCCGAGCTCATCCGGGTGACCCACGAGGCCATGCTGGCCGGTGAAAACCAGTACGCCCCCATGACGGGGCTGCCTGCCCTGCGCGAACAACTGGTGGCCAAGATTGCAGCCAGCTACGGCCATCACTATGACGCGGGCGAGGAGATCACCATCACCGCCAGCGCCAGCGAAGCCCTGTTCTGCGCCATCACCGCCCTGGTTCACCCCGGCGACGAGGTGATCATGTTCGAGCCGGCGTTTGACAGCTACCGCCCCATGATCCAGTTGCAGGGAGCCACCCCTGTGGTGATCGCCCTCAAGGCGCCGGATTTCGCCATTCCCTGGGACGAGGTGGCCGCCCGCATCACCCCCCGCACCCGCATGATAGTGCTCAACACCCCCCACAACCCCACCGGCACCGTCTGGCAGGCAGGGGATCAGGAGCGCCTCGCCCGCCTGGTGCGCGGCACCGACATCCTGATCCTCTCGGACGAGGTGTACGAGCACGTGGTGTTCGACGGCGCCCTGCACCAGAGCGTCATCCGCTATCCGGAGCTGGTGGAACGCTCCGTCGCCGTCTTCTCCTTCGGCAAGACCTTCCACGTCACCGGCTGGCGGGTGGGTTACTGCGTGGCGCCCCGCCCCCTGATGGAGGAGATCCGCAAGGTGCACCAGTTCGCCATGTTCGCCGCCGACACCCCCATGCAGTACGGCTTCGCCCACCTGTTGCAGCAACCGGCCCACTATCAGGGGCTGGCAGCCTTCTACCAGCGCAAGCGCGACCTGCTGACCTCGGCCCTGGCCGGTTCGCGCCTGACCCTGCTCCCCTCGGCGGGCAGCTTCTTCATGCTGGCGAGCTACGAGCGGGTAAGCGACGAGCCGGACAGCCTGTTCGTGCAGCGGCTCATCCGCGATCACGGGGTTGCTACGATTCCCGTCTCCGCCTTCTATCACGACGGCACGGATCAGCGGGTCATCCGTCTCTCCTTCTCCAAGGATGACGACACCCTGCTGGCGGGCGCCGAGCGCCTGTGCGGCGTCTAGGGGGCACCATGGATTCACTGCGCGTTGCCGTCCTCCAGATGGTCTCCGGGGATGACCTTGACCACAACCTGGCCCAGGCCGAAGCGTTGCTGCGTCAGGCGGCGGCCGAGGGGGCCGAGCTGGCCCTGCTGCCCGAATATTTCTACCTGATGCCGGTCGATGAGCGGGCGCGAGTGGCCCTGGCCGCCCCCGTTGACGATCACCCCCTGCTTGCCTGGGTACAGGGGCTGGCCCGGGAGCTCAGCGTCTGGATCCTGGCCGGCACATTGCCGCTTGCCAGCCACGAGCCCGGCAAGATGCACAACAGCAGCCTGCTCATCGACCCGCAAGGGCAGCTCGCAAGCCGCTACGACAAGCTGCACCTGTTTGGCTTTTGCACCGGGCAGGAGCAGTATGACGAGGCCGCGACCATGACCCCGGGCCGGGAGGTGGTGAGCCATCCCCTGCCCTGGGGCGTGCTGCGCCTCGGGATCTGCTACGACCTGCGCTTCCCGGAGCTGTTTCGCCTGGGGCCCGCCCCCGATTTCATCGCCCTGCCCGCGGCCTTCACCCACACCACCGGGCTCGCGCACTGGGCGCTGCTGCTGCGGGCACGTGCAGTGGAGAACCTGGCCTTCGTGTTTGCCAGTGCCCAGGGGGGACACCACCCCGGTGGGCGGCGCACCTTCGGCCACAGCATGATCATCGATCCCTGGGGCCGGATACTGGCCCAGGTAGAGGAGGGTCAGGGCATGGCCATCGCCACCCTGGATCTGGCAGCACAGCGCACGGTGCGCAGCCAGTTGCCGGCCCTCACCCATCGCAAGATAGCCGTCGGCCCTTGAGGCCGGCACCCTTTAGCACGCTAGGAATGACACCACACTTCAAGGGACTGACCATGAAACTCAACACACTGATGATGCTGATGGCCCTGGCCACCGCCGGCCAGGCCGCCGCCAAACCCCTGGTGATCGCCACCGATGCCACCTATCCCCCCTTCGAGATGGTCGACAGCAACGGCCAGCTCGGCGGCTTCGAGGTCGATCTGGCCTATGCCCTGTGCGCGGCCATGAAGACCGAGTGCGAGGTGATCAACCAGCCCTGGGATGCCCTGCTGCCGGGCCTGCAGGTGCGCAAGTACGACGCCATCATGTCCTCCATGAACATCACGGACGAGCGGCGCCAGAAAGTGGACTTCAGCCAGGTCTACTACATGATGCAGAACCGCTTCGTGGGGCGCAGCGACAAGGCCGCCGACTTTGCAGACGATCCGGCCCACTTCAAGGGCAAGGTGATCGCGGTGCAGGAGGGCACTCCCCAGGACAACTTCGTCACCGCCCGCTATGGCGAGGTGGCCAAGATCAAGCGCTACGTCAACGCCCAGTCTCCCATGCTGGATCTGCAGTCCGGCCGCGCCGACTACACCTTCGGCAACATGGTGCAGTTGAAGGTGGGCTTCCTCGACAAGGAGATGGGCAAGCAGTTCGCCTTCGTCGGTCCCCAGTTCAACGGCACCCAGGACAAGATCCTGGGAGAAGGGGTGGCGGTGGCCCTTCGCAAACACGATGACAAGCTCAAGGCCCGCTTCGATGCCGCCATCGAGAGCGTCAAGGCCGACGGCACCTTCAACACCCTGCTCAAGAAGTACCAGCTCGAAGATCTGCTCTGATCCCGGCATGCCAGCCCCCTGGACAGTTGCAAGGGGCCACGGCAACAGGGCGGCCATTGGCCGCCCTGTGTCGTTTTCCCAGCCTCTCGCCGTTATTGGGCCAGGCCCAGGTGCCCGGCAATCTCCTGATACAGGGTCTGGTAGTTGTCGTCGAAGTGGTGGGAGCCCGGCAGGGTCACCGTCGTCACGTTCGGCTGCTGCAAGCGCGGACAGAGTTTGACCGGGGAGTCGTCCTCCGCGCCCTGCACGCAGAGCAGCGGCAGAGTCTGGATCCGTGTCACCTCCGGCAGGGTGGGATAACGGCCCCCCTTGTCGTGCACCACCATGTCGCTGACGTGGATCTCGAAATCCGACGCGGTCGAGGGGGAGAGCATCACGGCCCCCGCTAGGCTGTCGCGATAGGCCGGCGGCAGACGATTGATGACGAAGGGCACTATCTCGGCACCAAAGGAGAAGCCCACCAGCAGCCAGCGCTGGCGCCCCCAGCGGGACTGGTACTCGGTGAGGATGCGCACCAGATCCGCCGTCGCCTGCTCCGGCGTCTTCTTCTTCCAGTAATAGGAGAGCGAACTCCAGCCCACCACCGGCATGCCGTGGGCCTGCAACTGGGCGCTGAGCCCCTTGTCCAGCGCCGCCCAGCCGCCATCCCCGCTCATGAAGACCACCATGGGGGAAGACGAGGCTTGCGCCACGGGCAACTCCACCAGCCCCAGATCCGCGCCGACCCGCCCCGGCTGGGCAGCCACTGCCGGCAAGGTGAACGAAGAGACGAAACAGCAAATCAACAGCAACAACATGGCTCTCATGGGCCAACTCCTATTTTTTCATGAGCCCGAAGGGGCCGCGACTGATGAGGGAGACGAGGTGGGTCAGGGTGCGGGGCAGCACCAGATGACCGGTACAGAGCAGGTAGCGGGGCTCCCACCTTGGGCCGAACTTCTCCTTGTAACGCCGCAATCCCTGGAAGTTGTAGAAACGGCTGCCCCGGGTGAACAGGGTGTTGCCAAGGCGGGCCCAGTAACCGCCCAGGGGGTTGTCGTTGAAGCCCGACATGGGGGCCATCCCCAGGTTGAAGCTGGCATACCCCTCCTGCTTGCCCCACAGCAGGAGCTCGACAAACAGGAAATCCATGACCGGCGCCGCCCCTGTGTCCAGGCTGTAGCGCATCAGATCGATGGAGAGGCTCTCCTTGTTGTCGCTGGTCCAGAGGTTGGCAAACCCGACGATCTGCCCCTCCCGCCGCACCAGCGCCATCGGGTTGAGGGTGAGGTAGGCAGGATCGAAACTGCCCACGGAGAAGCCCTTCTCCCTGCCCTGCTTGCTGTGCAGCCAGCTGTCGGAGATCCCCTTCAACTCAGGCAGCAGGGGGGCAATCTCACCGGGGGCAACCACCTCGAAGCGCAGCCCTTCCCGCTTGCCCTTGGCGTGACTCTGGCGCAGGTTGCGCAGGCGACTGCCGGCGAGATCGAAGCTCGGCAGATCCACGATGGCCTCCTCCCCCAGTTTGAAGGGGATGAGCCCGAGATCCAGATAGACAGGCAGATAGCGGGCCGACACCTGGTAGAAGACCGGGCTGACGTCGTGCTCGTCACAGCGCTCGCGAAACTGCCAGAGCAGCTCCTCCACGAGGGAGGGCTGGCCGACGGGATCCCCCATCACTATCCAGCTGCTGCCCTCGGCCCCGTACATGAGGAACGCCTCGCCGCTGGGGTGGAACAGCAGGGACTTGTCCCCGAGCTGGGCCAGGTAGCCGTGGCCTCCCCCTGCCCGCATCACCAGCCCATGGGCACGGGAGAGCGCCTCGGCATCCGGCTTGCAGGTGGCGAGGCGCAAGGGGGCCAACAGATGGGCCACCCCGACCACCGCCAGCACGCCGATGACGCTCCCCATGGCGCGCAGAGCGCGGGAGGCGGCCCCGGGCCCGTGGGCCGAGACGTGCAGCCAGAGGGAGGGGTCGTACTCCACATGCCGGTAGGAGAAGAGCAGCAACCACAAGGCCCCCAGCAGCACGGCCCCCACCGACATCAGCCAGGAAGGGGTAAACCGGGCGTGAAGCAGGGAACCCTTGCGATAAAAGAGAGGGCGGCAGGGGGTGATGATGAGCAAGAAGCCCCCGAGCAGCAGGGCCGACTCCCAGTCAAACCCCTTGAACAGGGAGAACAGCATGCCAAGCCCCAGCAGCCACTGGGTGATCCTGAATGCCCCGTCATGACGGCGGTAGAGACTGTGGGCCAGCAACAGCAGCAACACGCCGCTGACGCTGCCGAGCACATGGGAGAGCTCCAGCAGGTGCAGGGGCAACACCTCCAGGAAGGCTTCGATCCGCCCCTTCATGGTGGGGATCATCCCGGAGCAAAGCAGCAGGGTGCCCGCCGCGAAGGTACCCATGCTCACCAGGGCGGGCACAAACTCCCGGGTCGCCATCATCACCCCCTGCAACCGGTGCAGGCGGGCCCGCTGTTGCAGCAGCTCCTGACCTGCGAACAGCAGCAGGGCACAGAGGAAGGGCAGGAAGTAGTAGACGCAGCGGTAGATAAGCAGGGAGGCGAGCAGCTTGTCCACCGGCAGATAGTGGGTGAGCAGCAGGCTCATGCTCGCCTCGAAGACCCCGATGCCCCCCGGCACATGGGCCAGCACCCCGAGCAGACTGGAGAGCACGAAGGCACTGAGCAGCACCGGATAGGGCACGCTGCCCGATGGCAGCAGCACATAGAGCACGGCGGCGGCGGCCATCCAGTCGAGCAGGGCGATGAGCAGCTGCAGCAGGCGGTATCTGATGCGCGGCAGGAACAGCGGGTGCCCGCGCCAGACCAGGGCTGTCCCCGGCCACACCAGATACGCCAGCACCGTCAGCAGGGCCAGGCCCCCCGCCAGTTGCAACAACCCGGTCGCCCAGCGGGGCCAGTCCACCAGCAGGGCCGCCCCCTGCCCCAGCAACAGGGCGCTGCCCCCCCAGCCCAGCAGGCCGAGGAAGAAGGTGATGGAGCAAAAGAGGATCACCCTGGCCACCTCCCCGGTGCCAAGCCCCAGGGAGGAGTAGAGCCGGTAGCGCACCGAGGAGCCGGTGAGCAGTGCAAAGCCCAGGGTGTTGGAGAAGGTGTAGGCGATGAAGGAGGTCATCCCCACCTGCTGCCAGGGCAGGCGTTTTTCCAGCACCTTCAGGGCCAGCAGATCATAGCAGCAGAGGCAGCCATAGCTGAGCAGGGTGAGCAGCAGGGCGCCCCCCAACTGCGGCAAGGGTTGTGACCAGATGGCCTGGCGGATGTCGTGCCAGTGCCACAGGTGGGTCAAATGATAGAGGACGGTCAAGGCCGCCCCCAGCAGCAGCAGGCTGCACAGGGGGCCTATCCAGATCAACAGCTGACGCCGCATTCAAGATTCCTGTCGAAAAGCGTGGAGAAAGAGAGGCTCCGAAAGCGGGCGGACAAGGCGCCCTCCCGGAGTGACTCCCCCACAGGCAGCGCGTGACGCCGCACGTTCACGGGGGCAATCCTATGATTTACCAGGCTCTGCCCGCTCGCCACTTTTCTTCTGTAACCTTATGTACAGGCAGACAAAACATCCCCGTCCGGGATAGAGGCAGGAGACGCCATGACACCCTCCCCCCTGATAAGACGCTTCCCCCAAAACGCCCTGGGGCGCGATCTGGCCGTCGGCGACATCCACGGCCACTTCGCCCTGTTGCAGCAGGCCCTCGACACCCTGGATTTTGATCCCGCCCGGGACCGTCTCTTCAGCGTCGGGGATCTGGCGGATCGCGGACCCGAGTGCAGCGAGGTGGTCCACTGGCTGGCCAGGCCCTGGTTTCACCCGGTCTGCGGCAATCACGACGACTACGTCTGCCGTTACGAGAGTTGCGATCGGGAGAACTGGATCCGAAACGGCGGCGGCTGGTTTGAACGGCTCTCCCCCTATCAGCAGGCGGCGTTCGCCGTCCACTACCGCAGCCTGCCCCTGGCCATCGAGGTGCAGACCACCCAGGGCCCCGTCGGGCTGCTTCACGCCGATTGCCCCTTCTCCGCCTGGCAGGGGCTGCTGGACCAACTCGATGCCGGGGTGAGCGGCGGACGGCTTCGGGCCATCAAGAACGTCTGCCTCTGGTCAAGGCGCTGCATCGAGCGGCTGGACGAGAGCGGGGTCGCGGATCTCGCCGCCCTGGTGGTGGGCCACACCCCGGTGAGGGTGCCGGTGCGCCTTGGCAACGTCCACTACATCGACACCGGCGGCTGGTATCCCGAGGAGGGCGGCTACTTCACCCTGCTGGACCTCAATACCCTGACTCCTCACTTTCCCCAGCCCTGAGCCGGACCGATGGGATGACCAGGCTCACGGACAACGCCCACTGCCCATTAAAGCGCCAGGCGAACGCCCCGGACTTCGCTCTGCCAGCGCGATGGTTTACCATGCAGGCAATTGCGGTGCATGGCACCCCCACCCAGGCGCCAGGCGCCGCCGTCATCGGATACTCCTTTCGAGCAACATGAGCACATCAGCGCACCCGGCCAGCGGGCCCACGTTCTACTTCCACGTTTTGCAATATGTGTTTTTTAATGGACTGATTTATAAAGGTTTATGGTTCTTACGCTGATGAGCGCGGTACACAATTGGGACATGGTGAAATTTGAGGGCATTGCTACAGATAGCAACGCTGTTCGTGTGAGTAACTGAAGGGTCAGGACTTCATCCGCTTTGGCCGCAAAAAAACCAGTAAAGCCAGTCCGCTGTTTCATATGTGAAACACAACATGCAGAAGTTCGTGACCATAAACAGCAGAAGTTCAATTTGTAGTTATATTTCAATGCATTGCAGTAGAATTCAAACAAAGCAAAACGAGTCCTCAATGCTCATCTCTGTAGAAAGCACCAATCAACAGCCCATAGACCAACCGCATTCGGCCATCCCGGCCCAGCAATGCACCGAACAATATCTCGCCGCTTGCCGGGTCGACCCCATGCCAGAAACACCAAATGGCGCTTCCGCCACATCCTGCCTAGCTAGTTCTTACGCTTAGCTGCGAGAGATGGGTGAGACCTGTGGGAAACGCCCGATGGCACGATTGATGCGGCATGATGGTTTACATTTACACGCAGGCTAGCACCACCAGCCCATGACTGATGGGTCGATAGGTTTGTTGATGCTTGCGCAGTTCGATAATCCCTGTTGGCGCTGGTCATCGATGGCATGGGGGCAAGAAGAGTGACCGAGCAAGCCATCAGGTCCCTCCTTGCGATATCGAGTGAGCCACTTGTCAGTTGCTCGGATAGTGACTCGGCAGCGTGATCCGCCTCTTCAACACGCAGGCCCTGTTCAAGGACGCGCCGGACAAGAAGCTGTCGACCAAAGACGGTTAAGTGGACATTTTTATGGTTGTTCACTCGCACATCTCCGACGATTAGTTTGGTTGGCGCCTCCAATTCTCCGGTAATGCCCCGAGTGAACAACCTGCAGAGAGATCACAGCTAGGGAGACCATATTACCCCCGATATACAGAACCCC
>NZ_MKUI01000054.1:0-44337 GCF_001898585.1 Aeromonas sp. 62-46
AGTCAAGCGGTTGTTTTCGCTTTTCTTTCGGCGCTGGCTTCACAAGGAAGCGAGCTCATCAGTTCGGCGTGTTCCGCCGTGCTGGTAGGGGCGCATTATAGGGAGGCCGATTGCGATGACAAGGGAATTTTTGAAGAAAGTCACGGAAACTTCAAATTATCCAGTTAGAAACAACTTACCCAGTGTATATATACAATGTTATCCACAAGCTGATGATTTCAGCCCTCTTTTATTGGCATTTATCAGGATCTTCCTGGCTGAAGGAATGCCATACTGAAGCGGATAATTTGCCTCAAGTGGTCCATGGTAGCGTCTGGTCGTAAAGCTGGTTACCATGAAGGTGAATAGAGTGTTGCACCTTTTTTGCTTTCATTTACAAAAGGTCTTTAAAGATGAATTTATCCAAGTTTCCCGTTTATGTGCAGGCAGCAGTTCTTGCTCTGGTATTGGCGCTGCTCGGCTATCTGGTTGCCCAGGCCCTGCAGTTCTCTCTGAAAGTCGAAGTCATTTTTGCCGCCGGTCTGGCCATTGGCGGTTTCGTGGTACCGCTCTTCCTTAACCGTGCGCCTGCCACCGCCCTCGAACAGGCAACCAGCCAGGAGACCTGTACCTTATATGTAGGCAACCTGCCCTATCGCGCCAACGAGATTGCGGTGCGCGAACTCTTTGCCGAGCAGGGTCAGGTACTGTCAGTTCGTCTGATGAAGGACAAGGCCACCGGCAAACGCAGGGGCTTCGGGTTTGTGGAGATGCCTGTCGCCGATGCGGCCAAGGCCATCGCCGCGCTCAATGACAAGGAGTATCAGCAGCGCACCCTGAAAGTGCGTGAAGCAAATGACAAGCGGGACCGGGATGAGAAGGACGTCAACGACGTCGACGCCTGATATTCAGTACACCACTTCTTCGAGTGACGACAGCCCCCAAGCTTGCAAGGGGGCTGTCAGTTTCTGGGCCCCTGCATCCAGTCGCGTGCAGTAGGCACGCCCCGTCCCCTCGCCAGGCGCCTGGACCGACAGTGTCGCCAGCAGATGCGCCACCCGCCTTGCCACGGCAAGACCCGAATCGACCAGTTGGCATTCCGGCATCAGCTGTTTGATCTCTTCGTTGAGCAAGGGGAAGTGGGTACATCCCAGCACCAGGGTATCCGGCCTCTCCTCCCCTTCCATCCAGTCTGCGAGCACCTCTCTGAGCAGGGCCATATTGACCGGCAACCCCGCCAGCTTGCGCTCGGCTTCGATAACCAGTTCGGTGGCCCCCTTCAGCAGCACATGCTTGCCCGGGGCGAACTGGGCGATGAGTTCATGGGTATAGTCACGGCTGACGGTGCCGGGCGTTGCCAGCAGACCGATGTAGCCGTTACGGGTCAGGGCGGCGGCAGGCTTGATCGCGGGGACCACGCCGACCACGGGAATGCTGAGTGCGGTACGCAGGGATGGCAGGGCAATGGTGCTGGCGGTATTGCAGGCGATCACCACCAGATCGATGGCGTGCTCGGCCACCATGTGGCTGACCAGTCCGGTACAAGCCTCGATGAGGGCCGCCTCACTCAACTCGCCATAGGGAAAGTGGGCATTGTCGAAACTGTAGAAATAGTTGTGCTCCGGCAGAGCGCGACGGATCTCCCCATAGACAGTCAGACCGCCCATACCGGAGTCGAACACGAGAATATTGGCCACCTGAGCTCCCCCTTGAATGCGAGGCCGCGATCATACTCCCGCCCGGCGCCAATAGAAAAGGCCCTGCCAATGGCAGGGCCCCTGATTTTTCAGAATCCAGACAAGGGGATCAGAGTGTGTAGTCCACCGTCACATAGTAGGCTCGCTCGTCGGCCGGGTAACCCACCGAGGTCTGGTACTCCTTGTCCAGCAGGTTGCTGATCTTGCCGGAGACCTTCCAGGACGGTGCAACCTGATAGCCCACCGCCAGGTTCCACACGCTGTAGCCGCCCAGCTGGGTGGTATTGGCCGCGTCACCATAACGCTCACCCTGGTAGATCCAGCTCAGGGAGCCATCGAACTGCTGCCACTGCGCCTGGCTCACCCACTTGGCCCCCTTGCGGGAGATCAACTGCAACTGCTTGTCGGTGGCCTTGTCCTTGGGATCCTTGTATTCGGCGGAAACGCGATGGCTCAGCCAGCCGGTCTCGAACTCCCCTTCCAGTTCAACCCCTTCAATCCGCGCCTTGCCGACGTTTTGCGGCGTCCACATGCCCTGGCTGTCCGGTGCCCACTGGATCATCTGCTCGAAGTCGTTGCGATAACCGGTCAAGCGCCACTCCACACCAGCGGTCTGTCCGTCCAGCATCAACTCGTGGCTTTTCGACTCTTCCGGCTTCAGATCAGGATTGCCGGACCCCGGGTAGTAGAGATCGTTGAAGGAGGGGGCACGGAAACCGGTGCCGTAGCGGGCACTGAGGCGATAATCCTCAACGAAGCGCCAGCCAGCGCCGGTTTGCCAGGTGTTGTGACGTCCGAACTGCTCGTTGTCATCGCTGCGACCGCTCAGCTCGGCCTGCCAGACCTGGTTGTCAAACTGGGCCAGGGCATAGAGCCCGGTGTTGTCACGCTCATCGGCGTCACTCGGGAAGGCGACGCCAGAGGAGCGGGAACTATCGTCCAGCATGTCGCGCTGCCAGTCGGCGCCTCCCCCCAGGGTCCAGCTCTCGTCCAACTTGACGCTGTTGACCCAGTTCAGGGTGTATTGACGGGTATAGAGTCGATCAGCGGACTGATCACGGCCGCTGGTATCCGGGTAGTCGTAGGCATCCTGTTTGGAGAAGGCGCCGCGCAGTTCGCTCAGGTAGCGCTCGTCGTGATAGCGGGAGCCGAGCTGGTAGCTCTGGTTCTCGGTCCAGGTCTCGTTGCGTTGATGAAACGCCGGGCCCCAGGCGGAAGCGGCAGAGGATCTGTCGTACTGGGCAATGTTGCGGAACCAGCGGGTCGTACCGAACAGATCCCAGTTGCTGGCCAGCGCCTGCTGATAATCCACCATGGCGTTGTAGCCCCGGTGGCCATGCTTGTCGCCATCGTTCACCCCGACGATGGGATGCACGTTGTAGCCGGTCTCGTCATCGAAACCACCAGCGACCTTGATCTGACCCGCATCACCCACCTGGCTGGCGCTGCTGAAGGCGGCCTGACGCTGCTTGTGGGAGCCCGCACCCAAGTTGAACTTGTGTTGATTGGTCCCCTGATCCGGGCGAGTGATGATATTGATGACCCCACCGATGGCATCGGATCCATAAATGGTGGCGCGCGCACCGCGGATATATTCGATCCGCTCCACCTGGTTGAGGGGCAGGTTGTTGAGCTCGGTCATCCCGGCGGTCAGAGAGGCGCTGCGCACCCCGTCCACCAGCACCAGGGTCTGGGAAGAGGTGCCACCACGTACCCGCAGCGAGCTGAGCTGGCCGCGGCCGCCGTTGCTGACCACTTCCACGCCGGGCAGGGTCTTGACCACGTCGGTCACGGTCTGGGCTTGCAGGCGATCGATCTCGTCACGGGTCACCACGTTGACGGGCGCCAGCACACTGGAGGCAGGCTGGGCGACACGGGTAGCGGTCACCACCATGGTGGGATTGACGGGGATGGTCAGTTGTTGGGCAAAGGCCGCCGTTGGCAACAGGGCAGCCGCCAATAATGTCTTGGACATGAGAGATCCTTAAGTTCGCGTAAGCATCTACTTCGTGGCCGGTTTCTCTCGGCCCGAAATACGAACTTTGGCAGGTCTTCGGGCTTGGGGGCTGATGGCCTACGGCGACGGCTTCCCACCTGACGGCAGTGCCCTGATGTCGCTTCGTTCCCCCTTACCGCTGCGCGCCAGCTCCGGATTCTCACCGGATTCCCTTTTAAGCATGATGCGCCAAAGCGGGGGGATTATAGGCAGAGCTGCCTTGGATGTATAGCCATCTGGATTTCTAATGTCGTTTTTACCCAAAGCCGGTGCCAAGTGGCGCAGATCCTCGCCCCCTCTCGTACCTTGAGGCTCGTTGACCGTCATTCGAGCGGGTCAAACACAAGAAATGTTGAGCCAGATCCCACGGCTTTTTGGTAACATGCGGCAAACGTTTGACATCCGAGGAAGCCGTAATGACGACCCCCCCTATGATCGGCCTGGTAATGGGCTCCGACTCTGACTGGCCCGTGATGCAGGCCGCCGCCCGCATCCTCAAGGAGCACGGCGTGCCCTATGAAGCGCGCGTCGTATCCGCCCATCGCACCCCGGATCTCCTGTTTGAATATGCCGCCAGTGCGCGCGATCGCGGTCTGCGCGCCATCATCGCCGGCGCCGGCGGTGCCGCTCACCTGCCGGGCATGCTGGCCGCCAAGACCACGATCCCGGTGCTGGGCGTGCCCATCCCCACCCGCCAGCTCAAGGGGATGGATTCCCTGCTCTCCATCGTGCAGATGCCCAAGGGCGTGCCGGTCGCCACCTTCGCCATCGGCGAGGCGGGTGCAGCCAACGCAGGGCTGTTCGCCGTGTCCCTGCTCTCTGTCGCCCAGGATGGCGACGCTCCCCGTTATCACCAGCAGCTCGACGGCTTCCGCGCCAAGGAGCGCGACCGGGTGCTGGCGCTCACCCTGGAGGAGCCGGCATGATACTGCCCCCCGCCACTTTGGGTATGCTCGGTGGCGGCCAGCTCGGCCGCTACTTCGTGATGTCTGCCCACCGTCTCGGCTACAAGGTGATCGTGCTGGACCCGGACCCCATCAGCATCGCCGGTGCAGCCGCCGACGAGCAGATCGTGGCCGCCTATGACGATGCCGATGCCCTGCGCGATCTGGCCAGCCGCTGCGACGCCATCACCTGCGAGTTCGAAAACGTGCCCGCCGCCTCCCTGGCCCTGCTGGAGCAGTACAAGCCGGTGCGCCCGGCCGCGAGCGCAGTACGTGTCTGTCAGGATCGCCGGGAAGAGAAAGCCTTCCTGACCCGCGCCAGCGTACCGGTCGCCCCGAACCTGACCCTGCTGCCCGGCGAGCCGCTGCCCGCCCTGCCCGGCGACCTCTTCCCCGCCATCCTCAAGACCGCCCGCGAGGGCTACGATGGCAAGGGGCAGTGGACTATCCACAATGCGGGCGAATTGCCAGCGGCCCTGGCCGCCAGCGGTGTCCCTTGCGTGCTGGAAAAACGCCTGCCACTGGAGGGGGAGTTTGCCCTCACCCTGGCCCGCAGTCCGAGCGGTGCCATCAGTGCCCTGCCCCTGGTGCAGAACTGGCACAGCGGCGGCATCCTGGATCAGACCCGCTCCCCGGCCAATGTGCCCGCCCTGGAGCGCGAGGCCCAGCGCATCGCCGAGCACATCATCGCCGCCCTCGACTATGTGGGCGTGCTGACGGTGGAGTTCTTCCTGGTAGGCGGTGAACTGCTGGTCAACGAGATGGCCCCCCGGCCCCACAATTCGGGTCATCCCAGCATCGACAACGCCGGTTGCAGCCAGTTCGAGTTGCAGGTGCGCGCCCTGTGCGATCTGCCGCTGCCGGCGCAGGCTGAGGTTCAGCCCGCCATCCTGCTCAACCTGCTCGGGGATCTGTGGCAAGACGGCACGCCGGACTGGGCCGGCGCCCTGGCCCTGCCCGGGGTGCACCTTCACCTCTATGGCAAGGGCGAAGCCCGCCCCGGCCGCAAGATGGGCCACGTCACCGTCACTGGCCGCGACTGGCCGGCGGTCGAGGCCACCGCGCACCAGCTGCGCGCCCTGCTGGGTCTGCCTCCGCGCTGAGTCCACCCCTTGACATGCAAAGACCCGGGCCAAGGCCCGGGTCTTTTTTATGACTTGAGAAGCGAGAGGGGTCAGGCCCTGTCGACAGCCGCAACGGGAGCCGGCAGGCGGATGGTGAGGGAGAGCACCAGGGCCACCACCAGCAACACCAGAATGAGGTTGAAGGTCGCCATGAAGCCGCCGAACAGGGAGGCCACGATGGAGCCGATGATGCTGCCCAGACCAAAGCCCAGGTAGATGACGCCGTAGTTCTTGGTCAGGTTGTTGAGGCCGAAGAAGTCGCTCACCAGCGAGGGGTAGACGGTGATCGTACCGCCGAAGCTGAACGCCACACAGGCCACTGCCACGAAGAAGAGGTTGGCATTGAGCGGCACGAACAGCAGCAGCGCCATGCCCGCCAGGGTAATCAACTGGGCGATGGTGATGACCCGGATACGGGACATCTTGTCGGAGAGGATGCCCAGCACCAGCCGGCCGCCCAGGTTGGCCATGGCGATGATGGCGACGGCGTTGGCGGCGACCACGGCCGGCAAGCCCACCATCTTCTCGCCGATGTCCTTGGCTACGCCGATGACGTAGAGACCGCTCATGCAGGCGGTGAGGAACATCAGCGCCAGCATCCAGTACTGCGGCTTGCGCATCGCCTCGGCCAGGGTGAAGTCGCGATTCTCGCTCTGCTGCACGGCGGAGGCCTGCTGGGGCGCATCCTTCATCAGCATGCCACCCACCAGCACCATGGACATGGCGATCAGCCCCCACAGCTGGAAGGTGGTCTCAAGGCCATTGCTGGAGAGCAGCAGCAGGTTGATGTACTTGAAACCCAGGCTGCCAAGGCCATAAGCACCGATGGAGCAGGCGGAGATGAGCCCCTTGCGCTCCGGGAACCACTTCACACAGTTGGAGAGGGTCATCAGGTAGCCGGTACCGTCGGCAAAACCGACCAAGATGCCGGCGCAGAGGTAGAGCATCGCCAGGTTGCTGGCATGAGCGGTGAGGAAGAAGCCGATGCCGAGCAGCACGCCGGCGCCCAGGGTGACATTGCGCACCCCGAACCGCTCCTGCAGCTTGCCCGCCAGGGAGGAGGCCACCGCCAGGGAGAGGCTGAGCAGGCCGAAAGCGAAGGCGACCTGGCTGACTGGTTCGTCCAGCTTGTCGGAAAGCTGGGCGTTGAACAGGCTCCAGGTGTACACGGATCCCAGCGCGAACTGGGTGATGATGGTCCCCAACAGGGTGAGGTAGCGGGTGCGATTCAGATCGATGGTCATGATGCGTCTCGGTCAATGGCCTTAAGGAAATTGGGGCCACTATAGGCAAGACGCCACTCCCGCCGACCGATTAAGGCATGAAATGCAGATCGGCGGGAATGAATGACAATCAGAGCCGCATCAGCTGACGGAACGCCTTGATGTTGCTGCGGCTGACCGGCACCTCGAACGGCAGGTCATGGAGCCGGATGAGATAGGTGCTGTTGAACCAGGGCACTATCTCGCGGATCTTGTTGATGTTGACGCAGTAGGAGCGGTGGCAACGAAAAAACCCCTCGGCAGGCAGCCGGTTGACGAACTCGCTGAGGGTCATGGTCATCACGTAGCGATCGGTACGGGTGTAGACATGGGTCAGCTTCTCGTCGGCTTCCGCGTAGTAGATCTGCTCGCAGGGGGTGACGATGATGCGCTCCCCCTTCACCAGATTGACGGTGCGGTTCTGTGGCGTCCCGGACTCCGCACCCTGGGGCTGGGACTTGCCCGCCAGTTCGAGCTTTTGCAGCAGATTGATGAGGCGCGGCTCGTTGTAGGGCTTGAGGATGTAGTCGAATGCCTCCAGCTCGAACGCCTCCACCGCAAACTCCTTGTAGGCGGTGACGAAGACGATGTGGGGCGGATGGCTGGACTTGTGCAGGTTCTTGGCCAGCAGCAGGCCGTCGATGGCGGGGATCTGGATATCCAGAAACACCACGTCCACCTCGTGATCCTGCAGATACTTGAACGCCTCCAGCCCGTCCTCGAAGCTCGCCACTATCTCGATGTTGCTGTGCTGCCCCACCAGAAAGGCCAGCTCCTCGCGGGCAAGGTATTCGTCTTCCACTATGATGGCTTTCAGCATGGCATTGCCTCCTGATCAGGCAGATAGAAACAGACTTCGGTCCCCGGCTCCAGCCGCTTGAGGTGCAGGCCGTCGCCATAGAGCAGCTTGACCCGCTGATGCACGTTCATCAGACCGATGCTGCGGCTTTCCACCCGACCGGCGGCGACCCCGTCGATCACCGCCTGGCTGATGCCGTAGCCGGTGTCGCGCACCGCGACCCGGATGCCGCCCGCCAGCTGCTTCACCTCGATGGTGACCCGACCCGGCGCACTGCGGGGCTGGATGCCGTGCAGGATGGCGTTTTCCACCAACGGCTGCAACAGCAGGCTCGGCACCTGGATATGCACGTCGTCCACCTCGAACACCACCTCCAGCTTGTCGCCGAAGCGGGCCTGCTCGATGGCCACGTAGTCGCGCACCTGCTGCAGCTCCTCCTGGATGTCGATGAGGGTGTCCCCCTTGTTGAGGTTGTAGCGCAGGTAATCCGCGAGGTTCGCGATCAGCTGGCGTGCCTGCTGGGGACGGATGCGGATCAGCGACGAGATGGCATTGAGGGCGTTGAACAGGAAGTGGGGGTTGATCTTGCTCTGCAGCGCGGTGAACTCCGCCTTGCGGGTCATCTCCTTGAGCTGCTCGATGCGCGACACCTCCATCTGGGTGGAGATGAGCTGGGAGAGACCCACCGCCATCTCCTTGAGGGAGCTGGTGATGCTGTGGGTGCGGCGATAGTAGATCTTGAGGGTGCCGCTGACGGCGCCGTTTTCCCGCAGCGGAATAATGATGACCGAGTGGAAATCGGAGAGGTGATACTGGCGCAGATCGTTGTTGATGATGATCTGGTCCAGCAGCACCGCTCTGTGGGTCATGTCGCTGATGGCGTGGTGCTCGTCCAGCTCGTAGTAATCCTTGCCCACCCCCACATAGGCCAGCACGTCGCGGGTATCGGTGATGGCCACCGCATCGGCGCTGATCTCGCTGCGAATGATGCCGCACACCTGGCTCAGGGAGTGGCGATCGATGTTCTGGAAAAATGGCAACGTCTTGTTGGCGATGTCGAGCGCCAGCTTGGCCTGCTTGGCGGCAATCAGCTCCTTCTCGTCGTCCAGGTCCTGCACCAGCTTGATGATGAGCCCGATACAGAGCGCACCGGCGATCATCGGGTAGGCAATATGACTGACAATCTCCACACCTACCGCATGGGGCTCGGTCAGTTGCCAGATAAGCAGCATGGTCAGCCCCTCGCAGGCCATCCCCGCCAGGATGCCATAGAGCCAGAGCCGCGACTTGCGACAGCGCAGGTGCAGCCAGGTGGCCAGCAGGCCGGCGATGATGCTGGCGATGAGACAGGGAATGGAGGTGTGGCCATCCATGTCGATGAGATAACGGTGCAGCCCCGAGATGACCCCGGCCGGAATGCCGACCCAGGGGCCGAACAGGATGCCGCCGGAGATGATGGCGATGATCCGCACATTGATGAGGGCCCCCTCCACCGGAATGCCGGTGTAGGTGCTGAACACCGCGAACAGACAGAAGATGGCCGCCACCAGCACCAGCTCGGCCGGGGTGTGGTCACGCTTCTGGAACAATCGCTGAAACGGCCGGGTGCGGGTGAGAAGAAAGAGCGTCATCAGCATCAGCGCCGCCCGCTCAAACACCGCCAACAACATCATCTGATTTTCGAGCATGGCTCTCCTCCGTCAATGGCATGGCGCCAGGGGGCGGATCATACCCCTTATCTGCCGCCGACTCATGGGCGAATCCGGGGAGAGCGGTTCAGCTTTCGGGGAAAGCGCCGATAAGAGGAGGCCCTCGCCAAGGAGGGCCCAGTCCGACAAAGGAGATAACTATGTTTCAAAAAAGCATGGTGCTGGCAGTGATGATCGGTTGCAGCAGTGCCGCCGTTCACGCCAATACGCAGGTGAGCCAGCTGAACTGGCAGGCCACCGCCAGCAAAGAGACCAACATGGAAGTAGCGCTTACCCACCCAGGCCTCCAGGCCATCAATTCGGATCCGGCACAGGCTCCCGTCCAGATCCTGGCAGCAGACCTGAGCCACCCGGATTTCAACACCACCTATCGTTTGCAAGCCCGCGCACTCTACGGCTCCCTGCCACAGCAGGATGATCTCCGGATCACGCTGGCGCTCAACGGACAACCCCTCGAAGCAAGCCGCGCCCTCCCCCTGGCGCAGGCGACCCGCTATTACCTCAGCTATCAGGCCCCGTCAGCCAGACCGGACCAGGTGGGCGAAGCCGCCTATGAGTTGATGGTGTACTGGCTGGGCTGACCACAGGAGCCGAAGGCATGTTCCCATGCCTTCATTCCTCCCCTTCCATCACCTGCAGTTGGGTCGCCGCCAGCCGAACGACCTCGTACTCTTGCTGCAAACGGGCCAGCGCCTCGGGCAGCCTGGCCTGATCGAGCTCCCAGGATTCTATTTCGCTGCAGGTCGCCACCAGTTTCAGAGTGCCCATGATCCTGGCGCCCCCTTTCAGGCGATGTATGCGGTCGATGAACTGGCCGACATGCCCCTCCTCCGCGGCCCGTTGCAATCCCGCGATATCGTCGTCACTGGCCCGCACGAACTCGGCTAACAGAGGCACCATCAGGGTCGACTGGTGTGCGGTCAGCGGCCCCAGATACCGCCGGATCTCCTCCATGCAGACGACCATGTCACTCTGCTCTTCCCGCTGCATGTGCCGACGCAGGCAGTGATCGAGCGCCTCCAGTCCGACGGGCTTGAACAGACAGTCATCCATCCCTGCCGCCTGCCCTTCATTGATCTGCTCCTGCCGCGCATCGGCCGTCAGCCCGAGGATCACGGTGCGTCGCCAGCCGTGCAGCCGCTCCAGCTCCCGGCATTGGCGAACCAGCTCGAAGCCGTTCATGCCGGGCATGTTGAAGTCGGTCATGATGACATCCACCCTGGCTCCGATCAGCAGCTGCAGCGCCTCTTCTCCCGACTCGACGGCCGTGGCGTCATGACCCAGATAAGCCAGTTGCTGGCTGACCAGCAACCGGTTGGCTGGATGATCGTCCACGACCATGATCTTCAGTCGCCGCACCGGCTCCACCGCCGGCTCCTGTGCAGGCGTGGCGGGCATCGCCACGGCATCAGCCACCGGCAGCTTGATCTCGATACTGACCCGGGTCCCCTGCCCGGGCGCACTCTCCAGTTGCAGGGAGCCGCCCATCGTCTCGCACAGGGAGCGGGAGATCATCAGACCCAGCCCAGTACCCGACTGCTGGATTTTCTCGGGTTGGCTGGCCTGGCTGAAGGGCTCGAACAGCCTGGCCTGCTCGGCCTGATCGATGCCGATTCCGGTATCCAGAATGGTGAGCTGCACGGTACACCAGCCATCGCTGACCCGGGAGGCCAGCGTCACCGTGACCGACCCGCGCTCGGTGTACTTGATGGCGTTGCTGATCAGGTTGGAGACGATCTGCTTGTAACAAAGACCATCGATCTGCACCCAGGACGGATCGCCCGTGACGAGATCCAGCCGCAGATTTTTCTGCCTCGCCAACGCGGTAAAGACGGTAACGACCGATGCTGTCAGGGTCACGATGTCATGGGGTTCGGGGGCAAGTTCGAACCGGCCAGACTCGATCTTGGAAATATCCAGGATGTCGCCGATGAGGCTCAGTAGATCGCTGGCCGAGCCATGGGCAATGGCGAGGGAGGCCTGATCCTCCTCGTGCAGCCGACCCCGCTTGAGCGCCAGTTCCAGCAAGCCGATGATGGCATTCATGGGGGTACGGATCTCGTGGCTCATGGTCGCGAGGAAGGTGCTCTTGGCACGGTTTGCCTCCTGGGCCTCCTGGCTGGCCACCGCCAGCTCATCGAGCAGGCGTACCCGTTCGCTGACGTCGATCCAGCCTCCCACGCCCCCCTGCACATTGCCGTTCAGATCGTAGTAAGGCTGAACCCAGTGATAGACGTCGACCCCGCCCGTCGGCAGGACTAGACGGTGATCCCCCTCCTGGGCACGGCGGCTGTCACAGGAAAGCACCAGATCCCCGTGCAGGGGAGCAAGAAAAGGCCAGCGCGTTCGCGCGTCGTCCAGGCCCGTGCCGAGCAGGCTGACCTTGGGCTCGCCAAGGAAGCTGGCATAGCTGCTGTTGCACAGTACCAGGATCCCCTTCAAATCCCGCGCATAGATGGGGTGAGGTGTCCCGTCCACCAGATCGGCGATGAACTTGAGCTGGGTGCTCAGCGCCCCCTCCACCAGTCGCCGCTCGCGGATCTGCTTGCGCAGGGACAGCCCCCATAGGCCAACCCAGAGGGTCAGCAGCAGGATCAAGGCGATAAAGACCCCGAACTCCTGAATTAACTCCTGCCAGGAGACACTCTCCTGTTTGACATTGACCCGCCAGCGGTTGGAGAGCCCTTCCAGCTCATCCGGCGGAATGATGGCAATCACCTTGTCCAGAATGTCCCGCAGTACGGGATGCGCGGGGGTGACCGCCAACGCGGCACCGATGGGGATGGAATCGAACAGCTCCCCCGTAATGATCAGGCTGTCGGGGAATTTGCTGTTCACGTAGTACTTGGCCACCCGCAGCGGCAGTATGGTCACATCGCACACATCCATCGCCACACAGCGCATGGCATCTTCAATCGTATCGAACTGCCGCGACGTCAGCTTGCCGTATTCCGCCTCGATGGCCTGGGTCGAGATAAAGCCTCTGACCATGGCCACGGTGCCGGTCTTGAGCAGCGATGCAGGGGGGACCTCCCGGTGGCGCAGCCCCACCACATAGGAGAGGGGATCGAGGACAAAGGCCCGGCTGAACAGATAGCGGTTCCTGCGCTCGGCAGAAGGGCTCAACACCCCCGCATCCACCTGGCCGCTATCCAGCAACTGGGTCATCTGCTCCGGCGTCTTGGCAGGCACCACCTCGAGCTCCACCCCCAGCTTGGCTCGCATGACCTGCAGCAGATCGGCGACCACGCCGTGCATGGTACCGGTGACGTCATAGAAACTGAGGGGCGGGATGCCGCTGTTCACCGCAATCCGGATCTTCTCCCGTTTGCTCAGCCATTCCCATTGCTCGCGGCTCAGGTCGATTCTGCTGGCACCGATGGAGAGGCCCCCCCCATTCCAGCGCTTGGCCACTTCCGCCCGCTTGCCCTCGAGGATCTCCCCCAGCGCGATATCCATGATCCTCTTGAGTCGCCGCTCCTTGGGATTGAGGGCAAAGGCAAAACCGGCGGTATCGATATAGAGCGGCTTCAATAATTGAATGCTGCTCTGATAGAACTTGTTGACGATGAAATTGCCGGAGATCATGTCCACCATGACGGCATCAACCTGACCATATGCCACCGCGGACAATGCACTATAGCGGGACGGGTATATTTTAATTTTGTAGTCCGACAGATAGCGCATGATGTCCATGAACGGCAAATAATACTCCGGCACGGCTATTGTTCTTATTTCTCGCTCTTTGACCTGAATGTTTTTATAGATGGCTGGGTCGTCAGCAATATATTTGTCAGTCAGCAGAAGATGCTGTTCCCGCTCATAGGAATTGGAGGTACTCAGCAGATCGATCTCCCCCCGCTGGAGCGCTTCAATGGCAGCCGCCCTGGAGGGATATCCCTTCACCAGGATCTCGATGTGCAGCAGATGGGTCAACATGCCGACGATGTCGGCCGTCACCCCTTCATAAGCATTCGCCCTCAGGGTGATGTCCATAGGCGGGTTGTCAGGTCTGGGCACTCCCAGGATCAGCCGCTCGCGCTCCTGCAACCAGCGCCACTCCTCCCCATGCAGCGGCAAGGGGCTGGCATCGAGGTATTCCCCGCCATCCCGCGAATAGACTTGCAGCAGGGGCTCTTCCGGTTCCTGGGCCGCCAGCGGCCACACCCAGACCAGCGCCAGCAGAAGCAACAGCAATTTCGCCCTGTTCACAGCAGTTTCTGCCGTCTGGCCAGACTGATCAGATCAACGATGTTGGTGATGTTGAGTTTCTTCATCAACCGGGTCTTGTAGGTACTGACGGTTTTCTCGCTCAACAGCATGCTTTGGGCAATCTGCTTGTTGGCATGACCCTGACAAATCTGCAGCAGCACGCTCATCTCGCGGGAAGAGAGGGTCGACAGCAGATCTTCCCGATCGACCGTATGGGCATGCCTGGCGCCGGCGATGACGTCACGGGGGTAATAGAGTTGCCGCTTCTCTATTTTTGCGATCGCATCCTTCAGCAAATACAAATCATCCAGCTTGGACAAGAATCCCTCGGCGCCAGCTTGCAGGCACCGCACCATAATATGATGAGTGGACTGTGCAGACAGCACCAGAATCTTGGCGCCAATATCCAGCATCTTGATTCTCTTTATCACTTCGATGCCATCAAGTTGAGGTATTCCAATATCAAGAATGACAATATCTGGATGGGTTTTCCTGGCCATGGCGATAGCATCGACACCATTATCAACCTCGCCTAGCACATGATGTTCTTCCTGTTTCAACAACATGTTCACGGCCATTCTTATTGCTGGATGATCATCAACTATCAATACCTTCGCCATATATATATCCGTTATTCAGCCCTGTCCGACGAGCATATTAACTACAAATCAAGCAACGACACCATACAGCTTGATCTTGTTTTCAATATGTTAAATAAATATAAAAATGGCATTCTCAAGTTAATCACCATTATAGCTTCATTTATTTTTTATATATTTATCAATATATTGCATTTTATTTGCCTCGTATGGAGCCTGGTGGTGGCCGGGTCCCCTCCCTCGTTGATGTCCCCTCCTTCCCGGTTTTCCCTGTGCTCTTCCTCCCGCAATAAAAGACCTAAAAAACATATAAATCAAATACATGAGACACAACAACCCACTGAAAGGAAAGGGAAATCAATTATTTTATAAAGTTTGCGCCCCATCATCCTTTGAGATTTTTCCTACGCACCATTCGGTCGATCAAAACAGATCCGATCGTTATCTTAGTCGACGAAAAAACAAGCTGGTCCGAGGAGAAACATATTCCAGGTCCGGCTGCCACGACTGGTCGAATCGTCGCCAACGTGGCAAGGCATGCCCCTGACGGGCAATGAACCAACCGGGTGGTCAATACCACCCAGAAGATATGTAGGAAATATCGTAATGAAGAAGACTCTGATTGCTCTGTCCGTGGCTACCCTGGGCTTTGCCGCCACCGCTCAAGCCGCCGTAGAAGCGTCTGCCGTCGCGACCTGGCAGGCCACTGCCAAGAAAGACACCACTTCCGAGCTGGTGGTCACCCCGCTCTCCAGCCTCTCCTTCCAATATGCCGAAGGGATCAAGGGGTTCAACACCGTCAACGGCCTGTTCGATGTCGCCATCAAGGGTGATGCCAGCGCGACCGACTTCACCCTGAAGGCGAAGAAGCTGAACGGCACCCTGAATCACCTGGGTGGCGACTCCACCGTCGATGTGGGCGTGCTGTGGGGCGGCGCACCGGTCAGCACAACCGCCTACACCACCCTGATCGACACCGCTGCCGGCATCACGGGGGGGAATCTTTCTCCTCTTGCCAACGGCTTCAAGAACGATGCCGAACGCGTCACAGCGCAGGGTTCCTTCACTTTCAACATTGAAAGTGCCACTGCCAGCGGCACCCCCACCACCTTTGACGCCCTGCCGGACGGCCTGTGGAGCGGTGAAGTCAACGTCGAGTTCGTAGCGAACTGGAGCTAACTCATCCACCGCGTACCATTGAGGGCCCTGCGGGGCCCTTTGTTCTCTTAGGGGCACATCATGAACCTGAAAATTGCAGCGATATGGCTGCTGCTCATTCCCGGTATCAGCCAGGCAATCAATGTCGGCGCCGTCACCACCTTCATCGATGCAGGCAGCCAGGAGGTCGCCAAACAGATTGAAAATGGCAGTGACCAGGCCAGATTGGTCACGATCAGCGTGACACGCATCACCTCACCGGAAGAGGGAGGGCAGGAGATCCCCATGGAAGTCAGCGGCGAGCTGATGTTGTCACCCAGTCGGCTGATGCTGCCCGCCAATGCCAAAAACAACGTCAGGTTCTTTTACAAGGGTCCGCAGGATGACAAGGAGCGTTACTACCGCATCCGCTGGCTGGACACGGCGCTCTCCGTCGACGATCAGCGCAACGAACGCCGTCAGGCTGTTGCCACCACGTCAGCACAGATAGGCACCATTCTGGTGGTAACACCACGCCAGCACCGATTCGCCTATGACCTGAAGGACGACACGCTCACCAACCAGGGCAATGCCTCCTATCGCACGGTAGCGTATGGCCCCTGCCTGAAAGGCGAGGAGCTGTGCAAGGAAACCTACTACGACCTGCCGGGCAAGCAACGCCGGTTCAAGCAGGTCAATATGCGTGATCCAAAGAGCCACCTGGGACTCTGGCTGGGTCAGGAATTCGTCGTCATCAAGTAACCCCCTATCACGGTGCCGCCCCACCCTCTTGCAGGGTGACGGCTCTCGATCTCCACACCCGGAACCATGGTGCTCGATATGTTGAAAAAAGCCTGGCTGTTGCCGCTCTCCTGGCTGATTGCGATGTCAGCCTCGGCCAGCACTGCTGCCCCTCTCAAAATTGCCAACGTCATCATTCCTGCCAGTTTTGCCAAGGCGCTGGAAGAGGGGCTGGCGGTACCGGTACGCCTGCGATACACGGATGAGGACAACAGGATCGACACCCTGACCGACGACACCATCGGCAATGCCACCCTGCTGCTGCAAGACGGCAAGCTGCACTTGTTGCACCTTGATTTCAGTGCCGGCCAGCAGCAAGGCGTGCTGAACGATGCCCTTACCACTCTGCTCTCCAGCAAGCAAAGACGCACCTTTTCTGCCGATGGCGCCTTGCAGATCGATGCCGATGCCAGCATGCAGCTGGACCTCGTCGCCATGCTGCTCACCATCCGGGTGTCACGGGATGCCTTTGGCCAGGCGAGGCAATCTGACAACCGTGTCGCACTGACCCCGACGGTGGACACCCTGACGGGCGTACAGCGCTACAACCTGGGTTACTCCTTCATCAATACCCCCCAGAGCGGGCACCAGGACTCCAATTTCCTGCAGCTGGAGAGTACCGTCGGGCTGGGCGCGCACCATGTCGCCGTGGATGCCTCCCTTTACAACCTGGGTGAGCCGGAGCAGAGCGGCGATATCTACCGCGCCATGTACGAACGGGATCTCGATGATCGCCGCATCGCAGCAGGCATGGTCTCGACATGGGACCTGCAGACACTGGGGGTGGTGACGGGCCTGACCACGGGTCGCCTCTACGGCGCATCCTATGGCAACCAGGCGCAATCTCGAAAACAGACCACCAACGAATCGACCACTCCGGTGCAAGTCTTCATGCCCGCCAACGGCGAGGCCAGGGTCTATCGGGATGAACGCCTGATAGGCCTGCAAAACCTGGCGATCGGCAACCAGCACATCGACACCTCCGCGTTCCCCAACGGGGTCTACAACGTCACGGTCGAAGTCTATGTCGACGGCCGCCTGACCAGCACGACCACCCAGCGAGTCACCAAGCTGGGCGGCAATCAGGGCTTTACCCGGGAGTGGGGATGGCAATGGTGGGGAGGCATGATGGAGAACAGCCAGCACAGCGGCGATTCCCCCCTGCTCGGTCTGTCGCTGGCACGCTCGCTGGATACCCTTGATCTGGCGACGACCACCTATGCTTTCAGGGATGCGGCCGTCGGCGAGGCACGCGCAAGCTGGCAGGTCACGGATCGCCTCGGCACCCAGTTACAAAGCATGCTGTCCACCGATCACTCCTGGCGGCTGGCGTCCAGCCTTTCCTTGCAAGCCCATGACAATGCCTCCCTGTGGGTCAGCCAGGAAAAACTGTATGCAGGCGATGCCCTGGGAGTGAGTGCAACCGAGCTCTACTCTGCCGGCATCACGATCAATCTGGGTGGCTGGGCCAGCGGTATGGGCCAGCTGACCTTCAACACCACGCACGACCGTCAGATGAACAGCGATCGCAGTTATGCGGATTACTACCAGCACCTCTATGCGGGCCGATACGGCAACCTCTCCATGCGCGCCAGCCTGCAGAGCGACAGTGGCACACTCAATGGATTCAGCAACAAGAGCATCACCCTGGACTACTCCATCCCGTTCGACAATCTGTTCAGCTTCGGCATGAGCAGCAACGAGCAGGGCCAGACCACGGCCAACCTCAACTATCAGAAGCGCATGGAGGGAGCCATCAATCTGGCCGCGCTGAATGCCTCCCGCATGATGCACGGCAGCGACACACACAATATGGCGCTTTCCGGCACCCTGGGGTTCGAGAACAGGGTCATCGGCGGCACCATGACGCTGGGTCGCGGTCATGGCGGCGACGTGAATGGCAACCTGATTGCACGGGGTGCCCTGATAACCACGGAGAACGACGTGATCGCATCCAGCCGGAGCACCTCTGGTTCAGGCCTCATCATCAATACCGGCATCCACCGGGAAGGACAGATGCTCGCCAAGGTGAATGGACAGGACTACCCCCTGCAAGGGGAACAGACCTTCCTGGCGCTCCCGCCTTATCAGGAATACGAAGTGGAACTGCTCAACAGCAAGACGGGCAAGGACAGCTATGACATCAACACCGGCAAGCAGCGCTACACCCTGTTCCCCGGCAACGTCGCCACTCTGGATGCCGGCAGCAGCATCAAGGAGATGGTCACCGTGTTTGGCGTACTCAGGGCAGAAGATGGCTCGCTGCTTGCTAACGCCCGCATTGACAACCACATCGGCACCACGGTGACCAACGAGGTCGGCGAGTTCACCCTGGACGTGGACAAGGCCAACCCCATGCTGACTTTCCGCCGGGGAAGCGACTTCTGTGAAGCCGACCTGGATCTTGCACAACACACGGGCGCGGCCTGGGTCGGCATCGTGACCTGCCAGGGACTGCCCACCTACGCCATGGTGAGAGAGTATTGAACATGAACATCACACACAGATTGCTGCTGGTCATTGCACTTGGCGCCGGCTGGGCACAGCAAGGCAGTGCGGCTGTCACAAAATATAATCTGGCTGATGCCGATCTTCGTCATTTGCTGTTTATTGAAAATCAGGAGGACAACAATTTATTCATTACCCCAACCGATTATCTGGACCCTCGCCTGTCGGGTGGTAATGCCTGGACGTCCGACTCCAGACAGGTCAGCCTGGCATATGCAGACAATGGCTATAACTACTCAGTCACCAACGACAATATCGACATGTGGGAAAACGGCCCGATTCGGTATCCTTATATCAATCAGCGTTGCATAAAGAGCTGGTCTGGATGTGACCCGCAAACGGCAGAAGCGGTCAACAAGCCGAGCGTCGTCAATGAAACAGGTTTCTTTGGATTAACGAAGGCGGCAACTGGATATGCTCATGCAAAATTGAGCGCCAGCTTCTTTGATTACCTGCGTACAATGCCGGTTGGAGCCATCCTGAACAGGGAAATGAACCTCTGCAGGACCACCAGAACCTATGATGCAGCCTCGGGTGAGCGTTGCATAGATCAAAGCAGCGGCACCTGGTATGTGAGAAAGGTACAGCACAAGAAAGCGGGTCATCTGCGCTTTATACAGACCAATGCCATCAGTGAAGTGATCGTGGACAGCAATGGAGCCCCCTACGTGTTACCCGGTTCACAAGGCTGCGAGAATTATCGGCTGGGTACCCGTGATGGGATTCTCTGCCGTTTTCTTGACTACGATTTCAGTCAGGATGGTAGTCAGTCCTTCTCCGATCCCTATGTATACACAAACATAAAAAATGCGGCCCTGAACAGCGCCATTGCCAGTGCAGATGTGCAAATGAGCGCAAATCTCACCAATTGGGCAAGCAAGGGTGCTGACTACAAGATCGGCTATCTCAATGGGCAATCGTCTATTTATCTGTTTCTCTCCAGTAATTTTTTCAAACAGGTGGTCAGACTCGGGCTTCAGGATCAACTGACAAGAAGTTTGATTAACTTCAACATGCGAAATGTGAAAGCACCGGAAAGTGGGTTTTATGAATTCAGTGGCACCACTGAAATCGTGATAAAGCCGCGGGACTTCAGCGTATCCATCTTGTCTTCGGAGGGCGTCAGCAATCCTTACAGGGAGGGGCAGGTCGGAAAAGACATTCTGAGCTTCTCATACAATATCTCTGATAGCGGCCCCATCAGTGCCGATATGCTGGAAATTTCTATTTCACAGGACAGAGGTTCGCCTTATCGGGGATATTGCACTTTCTATCCGGCAGGCACCTTCGCACCTGAACAGGCCGTCCCCATCCCTACCAGACTGGTATTCGATTCGGTGGCTCATGGAGCGGGTTCACGGCACGCCATTCGCTGCGATCGCACACCGGTGGATATTCGCACCCTCGGAATACAGGACAATCAACCACCACAGGAGTGGAATGATCCCGTCAACGGCCAGGGCATCACCCGGTTTTACAAGCTGGCGCTGGAATTCGACCTGACCGATCCCATGGTGCAGCGCACCATGGGCGACGAGATGTGGGAAGGCGAGGTGGAACAAAGCGGCACCATCACCATCAAGGGGACCTGGCGCTGACCATGGAGTACAACATGCATCGTCTACTTTGGCCCTTGCTGGGCGGCTTGCTGGCCTCACAGGTCGCCGCCCTCGACATCGGCGCCATGACTCTTGCCATGGCGCCAGAGCAGGAGTTCATTACCAGAACCCTGACCAACAACAGTGCTTCACCCAAGCTGTACGACATACAGATGGAAAAAATCAGCGACCCCACGGCTAGAGGCAGGACACTGCCCACCGTCCCCGGTGAGCTGCTGTTTGCCCCCAGGCGCTTCACCCTGCACGCCAGACATGCCCAGAACGTCAAGTTCTACTACAAGGGGCCCGCCGATGACCATGAGCGTTACTACCGCATCACCTTCACCGAGTCACCGGCAGCCCAGGTGGATGAAGGCGGCCAGACGCAGCACCGGGGAACCGTCGAGGTGAAACTGGCCCTGCAGTCCATCCTGGTGGTGCGCCCGCGTCAGTCACGTTTTGCATACCAGTTGGACCCGGCACAGAGCGCCATCACCAATACCGGCAACACCTATTTCGAGTTCATGGTGAAACGGGGCTGCCAGCAGGCGGACAGCAAGGCGGACAGCAAGTACCTGCTGCCCGGGGAGACCTACCACAATCCCGGGATCAATCAGCCGGGCAACCAGAAGCTCATCGTCTACCAGTCCCGCTTCATCCCCGTGGGCAAGGATTGCTGGCCAGACTAGGTGCCCGACACCGGACGGTCAGCAATCCCCAGGGTCAGGAGGAGAGCGTCGCCAGCCTGGCCGCAAACCCCATGAAGAAGAGGCCGATAAGGCCGTTGCCGAGACGGGCCGCCGTCTGGCGCTGACGGAAAAAGCGGGCCATCAGGGTACCGCCGAAGATCAGCAGGGTCAGGTAGACGAAGCTCATCGCTTCCAGCATGCCAGCCAGCACCAGGTAGGAGATCCAGGTGTGGGCATAGCTGAAGTCGATGAACTGCACGAAGAAAGAGACGTAGAACAGGATCGCCTTGGGATTGGTGAGGCTCAGGGTGAGGGCCTTGGTAAAATAGCGCTCACCGGGATCCATCTCGGACGCCGGTCCCGCCTTTTTGGCGATGAAGTTCGCGTGCAGGATCTTCACCCCCAGATAAAGCAGGTAGATGGCGCCCAGATAGCGCACCAGGGTAAAGAGCAATGGGGTGGTGCGAATGAGGGACGCGATCCCCAGATAGGCGCAGAAAATGAGAATGGCATCGCCGACGAAGACGCCGAGAGCGGCGCGATAACCCGGGCCTATGCCGCGCACGGCAGCGGTTCGCAGCACGTAGAGGGAGTTTGGGCCCGGGGCGATGATGATGAAGAAGAGACCGACCAGATAGGTCCAGACGTTGATGACACCCAGGCTTTCGAACATGTTCCCTCCATGGCGGGTGATGGGCCGGATAACGGCGGCAGGCCTTCTATACTAATCCGCCCCGCGCCAAGCACAAGATCTGACCAGCCATCCACACGCCGTCAGCATGAACGGCCTGCGCGCCACGCGAACGCAATCCGGGCGTTCGCCCACTTTGGTTATGTCCAGATGCGCCGGGATAGGGCATGGTAGAGGGAGTGATACCCCAGCCATGGACAAGACCTTGAGTACCGACACCCCGATCACCGCCCCGCCCGCGGTGGACAACCCGACTACCACCGCTTATCCGGTGATCGCCGCCATCAGCTTCTCGCACCTGTTGAACGACATGATGCAGTCGGTACTGCTGGCCATCTATCCCCTCCTGAAGCTGGGGCTCGATCTGTCGTTCACCCAGATAGGTCTCATCACCCTCACCTACCAGTTCACGGCCTCGCTGCTGCAACCCCTGATCGGCCTCTATACCGACCGCAGACCCATGCCCTACTCCCTGCCTCTGGGCATGGGCTTCACGCTGGTGGGGCTGCTCTACCTGTCGCAGGCAGGCAGCTTTGGCACCGTGCTGTTGTCGGCCATGCTGATCGGCATGGGCTCCTCCGTCTTCCACCCGGAATCCTCCCGGGTCGCCCGCATGGCGGCCGGCAACCAGCCCGGTCTGGCCCAGTCTCTGTTCCAGATCGGCGGCAATCTGGGATCGGCCATCGGCCCCCTGCTCGCGGCGCTCATCATCGTGCCGAAGGGACAGGGCAGTGCGGCCTGGTTCTCGTTGTTTGCACTCATCGGGGTCATCGTGCTCAGCTTCGTCGGCCGCTGGTCCAGCCACCATGCCGCCAGCTTCCATCGGCGGATGAAGGCCCATGCCGGCACCGGCCTGAGCCGCCGCCAGATTGGCTGGTCACTGGCCATCCTCGGTCTGCTGATGTTCTCCAAGTTCTTCTACATGGCCAGCCTGAGCAGCTATTACACCTTCTACCTGATGGACAAGTTCCACCTGTCGCTGGAGAGCGCCCAGCTCTATCTGTTCGCCTTCCTGTTTGCCGTCGCGGCGGGGACAGTGCTCGGCGGGCCACTCGGCGATCGCATCGGTCGCAAGCGGGTGATCTGGATCTCCATCCTCGGCGTCGCTCCCTTCACCCTGCTGCTGCCCCACGTCGACCTGTTCTGGACCTCGGTGCTGTCGATCGTCATCGGCCTCATCCTGGCGTCGGCCTTCTCCGCCATCCTGGTCTACGCCCAGGATCTGGTACCCGGCAAGGTCGGCACCATTTCCGGCCTCTTCTTCGGCTTCGCCTTCGGTATGGGAGGGATAGGGGCCGCCCTGCTGGGCAAATTGGCCGATGCCACCAGCATCGAAACCGTCTATCAGGTCTGCGCCTATCTGCCCCTTATTGGCCTGCTTACCGCCTTCCTGCCCAATATCAGGAGAGGCTAGAGGCCAACCGGCAGCCAGCGACCGACCATAAAAAACGCGGCCTGAGCAGGCCGCGTCTGGTTCCATCACTCGGGCCGTCTGACACGGCCCGATCCGCTCGGACTCATCCGCTGAGCCTCTTTGTCAGCAGTGCGGCCTCTCCCCCAGCCCGACGACCGGGCCCACTGGAAGTTGTCACCCGAGAGGCCGCTGACGGGACCATTCACAGCAAGGATGCGGCATCCCTCAGCAGTACTGGCCTGCCACCCAGCCCGACGACCAGGCCCACTGGAAGTTGTAACCACCGAGCCAGCCGGTCACATCGACCACTTCGCCGATGAAGTAGAGGCCGGGCACGGTGCGCGCCTCCATGGTCTTGGAGGAGAGCGCGTTGGTATCCACTCCCCCCAGGGTCACTTCGGCGGTGCGATACCCTTCGGTGCCGTTGGGCAGGATCTGCCAATCCCCCAGCAGGGTGGCTACCGCCTCCAGCTCCCGTTCGTTGTACTGGCGCATCGGCTTGCTCACCAGCCATCCCAGCTCCACCAGCTTGTCGACGAAGCGCTTGGGCAGCTCGCGCCCCAGCACGGTTTTCAGCTCCTGGGCAGGATGGGCCTGGGCCCAGGTCTTGAGGGTCTCTGGAATGTCGAGATCCGGCAGCAGGTTGATGTGGATCTTCTCCCCCGCCAGCCAAAAAGAGGAGATCTGCAGGATGGCGGGGCCGGAGAGGCCGCGATGGGTGAACAGCATGGCCTCCTTGAAGCGGGTGCCATCCTCGGCGGTCACCGCCACCGGCAGGCTGACCCCCGCCAGATCGGCGAAGGCCTCCTTGTCGGCCTGATGCAGGGTAAAGGGCACCAGCCCGGCGCGAGTCGGCAGCACGGTGAGGCCGAACTGCTCCGCCAGCTTGAAGCCATAAGGGGTAGCACCGAGTTTCGGCATGGAGAGGCCGCCGGTGGCGACCACCAGCGACGAGCAGGCGATCTCCCCCTTGCTGGTGTCGAGCACGAAGCCTTCATCTGTCTTGCTGACGGTGAGGATCTCGGTCTGGAACTGCAGGGTCACGCCAGCCCAGTCGCACTCGGTCAGCAGGATGTCGACGATATCCTTGGCGCTGTCGTCGCAGAAGAGCTGGCCCAGCGTCTTCTCGTGGTAGTTCAGGCCATGCCTGTCCACCAGATCGATGAAATCCTGCTGGGTATAGCGCGCCAGCGCCGATTTGCAGAAGTGGAGGTTGGCCGAAAGGAAGGCATGGGGACCCACCTGATGATTGGTGAAGTTGCAGCGACCGCCGCCGCTGATGAGGATCTTGCGGCCCGGCTTCTTGGCGTTGTCGAGCACCAGCACGGAGCGACCCCGGTAGCCAGCCTGGGCCGCACACATCAATCCGGCCGCCCCGGCACCGATCACCACCACATCCACCTGTTTCATCGTCACTCACCCATCAAAAGAAAAACGGCCCCTTTACCTTAAAGGACCGTCATTGTACCCGGCAGACACCAGCACAGCGGTACAAGGACACCTGCAAATAGAAAACGGCCCCTTTACAAGGGGCCGTCATTGTACTGACTGAACACTAAGTGTCCACGACTATCAGGCGTTGCCGTCCATGATGCTGGCCGGGGCGCCCTTGGCCAGCTCGGCCAGCTCCTTATCGATGAAATAGAGGCCCTTGCCATCCTCGCCCACCAGGCTCAGACGGTCGACGATGCTCTTGAACAGCTTCTCCTCTTCGTGCTGCTCGGCCACGTACCACTGCAGGAAGTTGAAGGTGGAGTAATCCTGGGTGGTGAAGGCGACATGGGCCAGACCGTTGATGCACTTGGTGATGTGATACTCGTGCTCCAGGGTGGTGCGGAAGATGTCACCCAGGGACTTGAATTCATGGGGAGGCGCTTCGATGGCCCCCAGCACCGGCATGGCGCCGGTCTCGCTCACGTAGGTGAACAGGCGCTCCATGTGCTGGCGCTCCTCGACCGCATGCTGGCGCAGGAAGGTGGCGGCCCCCTCGAAGCCCTTGTCCTCGCACCAGGCGCTCATCTGCAGGTAGAGGTTGGAGGAATAGAATTCAAGATTAATCTGCTCGTTCAACTTCTCGATCATGGCTTTGGCCAACATGATGATTCTCCACTGTGATTTGCCCACGATTGTCGCCACTGTTGCATCCTGACGCAACCAGAGACAACCGACGCACCCCGCAGTTGCGACGACTTTTCACCTCATCCTCTCCCCCATACGGTTATAGAGAAGCAAAGAAACATGGTGTAGGTGACATCAGCCATTATGATGGCGCCATTGGTCGGGGAAAGGATTCAATGAGATTCATAATGGCACTGGCGCTGCTCTGGATGACCCAGTTGCAGGCAGCTCCCTCCTTGCTGAAAGAGGCTGAATTGCAGGCGGCGCGCGATCCCGTCGGCTATCTGCAGCGCCTCGACGCCAGTCCCCAGCAGGATATGGAACTGTTCTACGCCAGGTCCCTGGCCCAGGCAGCCCTTGGCCGCTATCCACAGGCACAGCGCGACAATGCCCGCGCCCGCGGTCTGGCCAATGCCCAGCAGGAGACCCTTCGCCTGCTCGACTTCCGGTTGCAGCAGATTGCCCTGACCCTGGATGCCGATACGCCGGATCAGGCGCTCGAGCTGCTCACCCAGCTCTGGCCAGCGGTCCGGCATCACCCCAGGCAGGTCTCGGAGTGGCATGCCCTCAACGGGCTCGCCCTCTACCGTACCCAGCAGATGAAAGAGGCGATCCTCGAGCTCAAGACCGCCTATCACCTCAAGCAGAAAGAGCCGGGTTCCATCCTCTCCACCTTGCAGTGCGGCCGTCTGCTGATGACCCTCGGCAACCTCTATGCGGACCTCAATCTCTACCGTGAGGCCGAGACCTATTATCAGGATGCCCTCGGCCAGATGGTGCAGCTCAACGAACCCAACAGCCAGGCCATCATCCGGGCCAACATGGCCAGGCTCTACATCGACATGGGCCAGCCTGCCAGAGCCAGCCAGTTGCTCGATACCCTGCTGGCCACGCCGAGCCTGTCACCCCACTATCGCGCCATCGTCCTCGGCTACCAGGCCATGGTGTTCAACGCACGGGCGGACTGGCACGCCGCCTGGCGCAGCCTGGAGGAGGCACAAGCCATCTATGACAGGCTGGATAGCCCGCAGGCGGCCTCCCGTCTGACCGAGATCAGGGCAAGAACCCTGCTGGGTCGTGGCGAGAAGCAGCTGGCCCTGCAACTGCTGATGGAGCACACCGCCCCTCTCTCCATGGATGGTCGGGCGATGCAGGCCAGGTTACTGGCCGATCTGGGCCGCTACCCCGAGGCCTACGGGGCCATGACCCGCTACATGCAGTACTACAAGCAGCACTTCAACCAGACCCTGAGCCAGCACGCGGCCGCCTTCCAGGTCGAGATGGATCTGGCTCGCAGCGAGGCCAGCAATCGCGCGTTGCAGCAGGAAAACGAGAGCAAGCGCCAGCAACTGCTCTACCAGCAGAGTGCCCGCTACTACCAATTGCTGCTGCTGGTGCTGCTGGCCGTCGCTCTGATCCTGCTCGGGCTCACCACCCGCAGGCTCCACCGCAGCTCGCGCCACCTCTACAAGCTCGCCACCTTCGATCAGCTGACCGGGCTGCCCAACCGGCGCGCCCTGCTGGAGAGACTGGGTCAGCAGTGGCTGCACGAAACGCCCCTGACCCTGCTCATCATCGACATCGATCACTTCAAGCAGATCAACGACAAGCATGGTCACCAGGCGGGGGATCAGGCTATCCGGCAGTTGGCCAGGGAGCTCAAGAGCTGGGCGCCGGACCAGCAGTTGATCGGGCGCTGGGGCGGGGAAGAATTTCTGGTGGCCATGACCCAGGACGGGGCCACCTGCTGGCGGCTGGCGGAGCAGCTGAGAAGCCGGATCGCCTACCTGGCCGCCCCCCACATGACCATCAGCATCGGGGTGGCGGAACGCTCGACGCAGGATGACAGCCTGAGCCAGCTCATCCATCGGGCCGACATGGCCATGTATCAGGCGAAGCGCCAGGGGCGCAACCAGACCGTGCTGGCCCAGTCTCCCCACCTTTCCCCTGAACTGGCCTGCAACGTCGCCTGATGCCCCCTCGTGCGGGTGTCAGGGCGTCAGCTCAGTGAGTGACGCCACGTTCACCGGCGCACCGTAATCCACCCCCGGCAGCTCGAAGCCGTTGAGCTGCATGAACTCCTGGCGCAACCCGGCAAAATCCCCCAGGGTGCGGAAGTTCTCCGGCGTCACCTTGGGCCAGAGCGCCGAGACGGCGGCCTGCACCGCTGGCTCAAGCTCGTGGTCATCCATCCGGATCAGCCGGTTGCCATCGGCGACGACTCCTCTGGGCCCGTACATCTTGTCGGCAAACAGCCGCTGCATCTGCTCGATGCAGCCCTCGTGGACACCACGCTCCTTCATCACCCCCATCAACAGGCCCAGATAGACAGGCAGCACCGGAATAAACACGCTCGCCTTGGTCACCAGCGCCTTGCAAACCGACACCCAGGCATGACCGCCGATCCCGGCAAGTTGCAGGTTGATGGTCTCGGCGGTGGCGTGCAGGTGCTCCTTGGCATAGCCGATGGTGCCGTCCCGATAGAGGGGATAGGTGGACTCGGGGCCGATATAGGAGTAGGCAACGGTCCGGGCGCCGGGGGCCAGGCAATCCGCCTGCTGCAATGCCTGCATCCAGCGCTGCCAGTCCTCGCCCCCCATCACGGTGACGGTGTCGCGGATCTCCTCCGGAGTGGCTGGCGCCAGCGACTGCTGCACCAGCGCATCGTGCTCCAGATCCAGCCCCCAGCCTTGCAGCGGCTGGCCTGTGGTCTTGAGCACCGAGCGTACCAGTGTGCCATTCGGCATCACCCTGACTCCGCTCGCCAGCGAATAGACCACCAGATCCACCTGCCCGAGCTGCTGGCGGATGACGTCGATGGCCTGCTGGCGCATGGTGTCGGAGAAGGCATCCCCGATCAGGTTGACGGCGATGCGACCGGCTTGCTCCGCCACCTGACGAAACCAGATGTTGTTGTACCAGCCAGCACTGCCGAGCCCCTTGTCGGAGGGACCCCGCTCGAACGAGACGCCCAGGGTATCGGCCCCGGCACCGAAGGTGAGCGCGATCCGGGACGCCAGCCCGAAACCGGACGATGCCCCCAGCACCAGCACCCGTTTCGGCCCGTTGAACGGCCCCGCCGCCCGCACCTGTTCGATCTGTTGCAGCACGGCGGCGCGACAACCCATGGGGTGGCAATTGCGGGCAACACAACCCTGGATCTGGGGATGAATGATCATGAAGGACTCTCCGGTGCATCGGTGGGGCATGAGAAACGGCCATGACAGCGTCACCCGGTTGCAGGTGAGGGGCCCTGGCCGTTTTGCCAAGGGAACTGGCTACAGCATAACCAAGGGGGGCGGGATTACCTTGATGTCGGACGGGATATGGACTGGAAGAGGGCAGAAAAACAAAAGGGAGCACGAGGCTCCCCAAAGCGGTATTCAGATGCTTTTTGTTGTTTTGTGTTCATTGCGAAGCACGGGCACATCCTATTCCCCCACCTTCCCGAGGGCAATAGCACGCCTGTGACCGGCGTCAAACTCCTGTTCAAAATATGCACTCCCCGGCCACCTGCACCTCTACGCCTTCCGGTTCGGGGTCAGGCAAATCCTGAAACTGTGGCGACGATGCCGTTTTAGTTTCAGCAGACATTGGTATAGTGGACCCAGGATCAGTGAGGAGAACTCCCATGAATGGAACCTATTACAAACACGTACTGGCCGCGATCGACCTGTCGGAAGACAACCGCAAGGTGATCGAGAAGGCGGTCGACCGGGCCCGCTCCAACGGCGCCAAGCTGTCGGTGATCCATGTGGATGTGGACCTCAAGGATCTCTACACCGAGATGATCGACATCGACATCGACAACGTGCAGGACCAGGTGATCGCCGAAGCGAAGGAGAAGCTGGAAGCCTTCCTCGCCTCGGTGGACTACCCCATCGAGAAGAAGCTGGTCATCTGCGGCGATCTGAGCGAGCGGGTCAACCAGGCGGTCAAGGACTACCAGATCGACCTGCTGGTGTGCGGCCATCGCCAGAGCTTCTGGAGCCTGCTCACCTCGAGCGCACGCCAGCTGATGAATACCGTGCCCTGCGACATGCTGGTCGTGCCCTTGCAGAAGTGATCGAACAGGCGTAGTGTGATTTGCCATGAATATGACCTCATTCAATCACAACTACTGGTGGTGCTGCTTCTAAACAGGCGGCACTGCTTTTCTATGTAAAATTTCCCAAAGAAAACACCGTGACCGCCGAGAGGCGGTCATTGTTTTCATCCCTATGTCGCCTCCCGGCTCACCCAACTGGAGAGAGTGACATGCACAACCCCGTGATCCTGACCGGCGACCGCCCCACCGGCAAACTGCACATCGGCCACTACGTCGGCTCCCTGCGCCAGCGCGTGGCCGCCCAGCACCATTACCGCCAGTTCGTCATGATCGCCGATCTGCAGGCGCTGACCGACAACGGCCACAACCCGGCCAAGGTGACCGATCACGTGCTGGAGGTGATGGCCGACTACCTGGCCGCTGGCCTCGACCCCGCCAAGACCACCTTCTGCCTGCAGAGCGCCCTGCCCGCCCTCGCCGAACTCACGACCTACTACCTCAACCTGGTCAGTGTCGCCCGGCTGGAGCGCAACCCCACCGTCAAGGCGGAGATCCAGCAGAAAGGGTTCGAGCGCAGCCTGCCCGCCGGCTTCCTCGTCTATCCGGTCAGCCAGGCCGCCGACATCACCGCCTTTCGTGCCACTCACGTGCCGGTGGGCGAGGATCAGCTGCCCATGCTGGAGCAGACCAACGAGATAGTGCGCCGCTTCAACACCCTGGTGGGCAAAGAGGTGCTGACCGAGTGCCAGCCCATCCTGAGCGACACCGGCCGCCTGCCCGGCATCGACGGCAAGGCCAAGATGTCCAAGTCCCTTGGCAACACCATCGAACTCGGCATGTCGAGCGACGAGATCAGGCAGGCGGTGTTCGCCATGTATACCGACCCCAATCACCTCAAGGTGAGCGATCCGGGTCAGGTGGAGGGCAATACGGTGTTCGCCTATCTGGATGCCTTCCACCCCGACAAGGCACTGGTGGCCGAGATGAAGGCCCATTACCAGCGCGGTGGTCTGGGGGACATGCGCTGCAAGCAGGTACTCAACGACTGCCTGCAGACCCTGCTTGCTCCGATGCGGGAGCGGCGCGAAACAGCCATCGCCGACAAGCGCCAGCTGCTGCGCCTGTTGCAGCAGGGTACCGAGCAGGCCCGGGCCCTCACCGACGAGGTGCTGGCCGAGGTGAAGGGGGCGATGGGGCTGGACTACTTCTCCGGATTGGCGTGATCTGCCCCCTGCGGCGCGGGATGGCCGAGCGCATCCGCGCCGTAGCGCTCCTTCGCCAGCCGGTGCAACAACCCCTTGAACCAGCCGATCGCCTCGTCATGGGCACTGAGCGGGTGGCCCGCCATCAGGTAGACGATGGGGATGGCGGGTTCCAGCTGGTGCAGGCGCAACGGATAGTGGCGACAGAAGTGGCGCCCGATCATCTCGGGCACCACCACCAGGTAGCGGCCGGTCGCCATCAGCGGCGGTACCGCCATAAAGCTCGGCAGCCTGACCCCCAGCTCCCGCTCCACCCCGAAACGGGCCAGCCAGAGATCCACCATGGCCTGGCTGTGGCCCCAGCTGGAGGTGTGGATATGGGGGCGGCTGACCAGTTCTCCCGGCCCCAGCATGTCGGGCAGGGCGCTGCCGAGGGGCGACAAACAGACCAGCGGATTGCTGAACCACTCCTCGCGCCACAACCGGGGCGAGAGGTGGTTGGCACCGGCAAACCCGATCACCAAATCCAGTTCCCCCTTCTCCAACTCCCGCTCGTAGTCGCTGTCCGCCAGCTCGCACACTTCCAGTCGGCAGTGGGGAGCCTGCTGCACCATCCACTCCACCAGCACCGGCACCAGACCGTGCTCCACCGAGCCCGGGGTGGCGATGCGAAAGATCCGCCGGGCACTTGCCGGGTCGAATCCCTTGGCCTGACGCAGCCCCTGCTCCAGCATGGCCAGCGCCTGGCGCACCGGGCTCGCCAGCGCCTTGGCCCGTTCGGTCGGCATCATCTCGCGCCGGCTCATCACGAACAGGGGGTCATCCAGCGCCTGGCGCAAGCGCCCCAGCGCATGGCTGACGGTGGACTGGGAGAGGTGTAGCCGTTCGGCGGCACGGGTGACGTTGCGCTCCTGCATCAGCATGTCGAACACGGTGAGCAGGTTGAGGTCGAGGCGGGAGAGGGGCAGTTCCATCGATATTGGCCATAGTTGAATGACGACAATTCATTTTTGGCATAGTAGCAGATTGCATAGAATGCGCAGGCGAATTACATCGGAGATTCAAATGCGTAGCTATCTGTTGTTGCTGGCGATCGGCCTGTTGTGGGGCTCCCAGTTCATTTTCATGCACCAGGCCGTGGCTGAACTGCCCCCCATCATGGTGGCCGCCGGACGCGCCCTGTGCGGCAGCCTGACCCTGGGTCTGCTCTGCCTGTTCATGCGCCTCAAGAGTGAACACACACCCTGGCGAACCTATATGCTGATCGCCCTGCTCGACGCCACCATCCCCTTCATCATGGTGGCCTGGGGACAACAGTATGTGGACAGCGCCATCGCGGCCGTGGTCATGGGTTGTATCCCCTTTGTGACCATTCTGGCGGCTCCCTTGTTTATTTCTGGTGAAAGAATCACCAAGGGCGGCCTCGTCTCCGTGATCATCGGCTTCGTCGGCGTGCTGGTACTGTTCTGGCCCAAGCTGACCAGCGGCATGAATGCCGGCCTGCTCGGTGCCATGGCCATCCTGTTCGGTGCCAGCTGCTTCGCCATCGGCCTGCTGATGATCAAGCGCTTCGCCAAGGACCATCCTGTGGTCGTGGCCCGCAACATCCTGATCTCCTCAGCCATCCAGCTGCTGCTGGCCGCGCCCTTCGTGGCCGACCTGAGCACCCTCACCCTGCCGAGCCAGCAGGCCATGGGCGCCGTCGCCATGCTGGGGATCTTCTGTACCGGCCTGGTCTACTTCCTCTACATGGCGCTGATCCAGAAGGCGGGCCCGACCTTCGCCTCCTTCAGCAACTACCTGGTGCCGCTGTTCGGCGTCATGCTGGGAGCCCTGTTCCTCGGCGAGCAGATCCAGTCCACCACGGGCGTGGCGCTGGCCCTGATCCTGGGTTCGGTCGCCCTCAACCAGTGGGCACAGCAGCGCCGCCAACAGCGGGAGGCTGCCCTATGTCAGGCATCCTGACCACCCTCTGCGGCGGTCTGGTACTGATAGCCGGCTGGCAGTATCGCCACCGGCTGGCCGGGGTGCTGGGTCTGCTGATGGTGCTGCTGCCCTGGTTCTTCGACAGCAAGCTGCAAGCCATGCTGAACTATGCACTGAATGCCTGAAGACCCTCTCTGCGTGTGTGACGAGAGTGTATCTCTCCTGTTTTTGGGACCGTTTTAACAAAACCTCCGATTTGTCCCCTCTACCGGCGCCCTGCGCCGGTTTTTTTATCTCTGCGCCTCTGGTCCGTAGCGATAACTCAACCGCTCGTTCTTGCGCGGCCCCGTTATCTGCCAGGTGAGCAGGAAACCCTCGCAGGTTTCGGTCAGCTCGGCGCTGTAGTGATCCTGCCCGCACCGGTGAGGCTCGGCCGTGACCCAGTGCCCGTCCCCCCGGGGCAACAGCTCGAACAGCATCACCGGCTGCTCGTAGCGCAGGTGGGAGAGCATGATCCCCCGTGCGGTGCGCTGCCACCAGAAGCGGTTGTGCATGGTCAGCTCCCGGCCATGGGGCGTGGTGTAGCGACCCGTCTCGGCATACAGCCACCCCCCATGGTGATCGGTCACCACCACGGCCCCCTCCCCGCGACCGCACCAGTCGGTGGCGGATCCGGCCCCGTTGCTCGCCTCGAAGGCAAATGCTCCGATCTGTGACAACCCTTCCCATAAACGCTGGATCGCGCCTTCCAACTCGGCCATCATAGCGCCCTCCAAATTGACAACTGACGACAATTCAATCACATGAACTACTTGATAGGGGTTACCCTGCTCTGGTCCTTCTCCTTCAGCCTGATCGGGGTCTACCTTGCCGGTCAGGTGGATGCCTACTTCTCGGTACTGACCCGCATCGTGCTCGCCAGCCTGGTGTTTCTGCCCTTCCTGCGCCGTCGCTGGCTGCGCCCCGATCTGGTGGCCAAGCTGATGGCCCTCGGTGCCATCCAGCTCGGCATCATGTATCTCTTCTACTACCACTCCTTCCTGCTCTTGACGGTACCGGAAGTGCTGGTGTTCACCATCTTCACCCCCATCTATGTCACCCTGATCCACGACCTGCTGGAAGGGCGCTTCAAGCCTGTCTATCTGTGGGGGGCCCTGCTGGCGGTGCTGGGGGCGGCCGTCATCCGTTTCGACGGCCTGACCGAAAACTATGTACTGGGATTCCTGGTGGTGCAGGGCGCCAACGTCTGCTTCGCTCTGGGCCAGGTAGGCTACAAGGTGCTGCTGGCCCGGGAGGCTGAGCAGCCGCCCCAGCTGGCGGTGTTCGGCTGCTTCTATCTGGGCGCCCTGGTGATCGCCCTGCCCGCCTGGTGGCTGCTGGGCAAACCTCAATATCCCGCCAGCTCCCTGCAATGGGGCATCCTCTTCTGGCTGGGGGTCGGGGCATCCGGGCTCGGCTACTTCCTGTGGAACAAGGGGGCGACCCTGGTCAGCAGCGGCGTGCTGGCCATCATGAACAACGCCTTGATCCCCGCGGGTCTGCTGGTCAATCTGGTGCTCTGGGGAAAGGATACCGACCTGCTCAGGCTCGGTCTGGGCGCCCTGCTGATGCTGGCTTCTCTCTGGGTCTGCCAGCGTCAGCAGGTCAGTGAGCGCTGACTGAAAACCATTGACGCTGATGGGTCCATCGGCGTCAATGGGTACGCGGACAGTGACTGGCCGTCAGCCGACCACGGCGTTGTGTTCCCGCTTCGCCTGACCGTGGCAGGAGGCCAACCGGGCCAGCAGGTGATCGAGCTGCTCGGCACTCTGGCTCTGCACCAGGCCGATGCTCACGGTCACCGGACGCTGGGGCAGCAGGCTGGCGTCGGCGATCTCGAGACGCAGCCGCTCGGCAATCTCCAGGCCGCTCAGCCGATCGGTCTGGGAGAGCATCAGGATGAAGCCGTCTTCGTCCCAACGGGCGAAGGGATCTTCCCGGCGCAGCTCGCGGCGCACGATGCGGGCCAGCTTGGCCAGCATGGCGTCGCAGGCCGCCTCCCCGAACAACTGCAGGATCTTGCTGCGGTGATCCACGCTGAACTGCAGCAGACAGAAACTGCCGCTCTCGCTGGCCAGCCGTTCATCCAGCAACAGCTCGAAGTGGCTGCGGCTCTCGAGGCCGGTGAGGGGATCCGTGTCGTGGCGATCCTCCAGGGGCGCCATGGCGGCATCCAGATGGCGAACCACCCCCAGCAGTTGACCCCCTTCGTCGCGACGGACCCGCTCCTCCAGCCGGATGTAATGGCCCTGATGGTGCAGGATGCGGTACTCGAGTCGAAGCCCGTTGCTGCGCCCATGCTGACAGGCCTCCATGGCCTCTGCCAGACGGGGAGCATCATCCGGATGTACCCGATCCAGCCAGCCGAGATCTCCCAGCTCGCCCCCCTCCAGACCCAGCAGTTGCAGACAGGAAGGGTCCCGCTTCAGACCCTGCCCGGCCGACCAGGTCCAGATCCCGGCCTCCAACATCGCCATGGCCTGTGCCATCAGCGTCACCTCAAGGGGAGTGGTGACCTCAACCCCGGGAGTCTCATACCTTTCCATCACGCGCCTCGAAACCGGATCTGAATATCTGTCCAAGCAATCACACTCAATAAGTAACATTGGTGCTGGCGCCGAGCAACCGCGCCAGCATCGCTGGCCTCGCACCTCTCGCCTCTGGTGGTCCGCCATCAGGGCTTGCTACGAAGTGAAGCCCGACGTCACGCCACCTTGCCCTGATAGCCTGCCATCAGGGCTTGCCAGTTCTCCGGCACGAAGTGGAAGCTGGTGTGCAGTTGCGACTCCTTGTTGAAGGAGCGCAGCAACCGCTCCAGGTTGGCCTGCTGCCAGTTGCCGGGGGAGCGGATGGCTCCTTTGTCGAAGTCGATCACCCACACCTTGCCCTCCTTGTCGAGCAGCAGGTTGTGGCTGTTGAGATCCGCATGATAGACCCCTGCATCGTGCAACTGGCGCACCGTTTTGCCTATCTTGTGCCACACCTCACCGGCGATCGGCCCCTGCTTGAGCAGGGCCACCAGATCCTTGGCGCCGCGAATGCGCTCGATCAGGATGTCGGCCCGATAGAAGGGCCCCTGCTTGACCATGCGGGCCGCAAAGGGGCGCGGCACCGGCAGCCCCTGTTCACTCAGGGTCGCCAGCAGACGATATTCAGCCATGGCCCGGCTGCTCTCCACCCCTTCAAACCAGAACCGGTCACGCACCAGCTTGCCCACCATGCCGCCACGGTAGTAGTGACGCAGCACCAAGTGACGGGACTCATCCTTCACGAACCAGGTCACCCCGCGGCCGATGGAAGAGCCCACCACCTGGCGATGGGTCTGCCACCAGACAGGATCGAACAAGGCAGGGGAAGGATCGCGGAAGACTCCGTCGGCATACCAGCAGACCTGGTTGTGGGTGGTGTGTGTCAGCATGATGAGAATTCCGGTCGATAGTGGGGGCAGGGCATCCATTCAGAAAGCCGTGCCGGTCGGGCAACCGGCGCAATTTTACAATCCACAGGGGAGTTTGCATAATGCCATCCATCCATTTTGCCATCGTTGCGCCACATCATGCCGCTGTTCCAAACGCCGCCCTCCTCCATCTGCATCCTGCGGCTCTCCGCCATCGGAGATTGCTGCCACGCGCTGGCGCTGGTGCGCGTCATCCAGCGGGAGTGGCCCCAGACCCGCATCACCTGGATCACCGGCAAGATTGAGGCGACCCTGTTCGCCGATCTGCCGGGGGTCGAGGTCATTCCCTTCGACAAGAGCAAGGGGTGGCGCGGCTATCGCGATCTCTGGCAGACCCTCAAGGGGCGCAGGTTCGATGCCCTGCTCCACCTGCAGGCCGCCATGCGCGCCAGCATCGCCACCCTCGGCATCAAGGCCAAGGTCAAACTCGGGTTTGATCGGGAGCGCGCCAGCGACGGTCAGTGGTTGTTCACCAACCATCGGGTCCCCTCACCCGCCTCCCCCCACGTGCTGGACGGCTTTCTCGCCTTCGCCAAAGAGCTCGGGATAAAAGATCTGACCCCGGACTGGCAACTGCCCATCAGCGCCGAGCACCAGACCTGGGCCCGGGAGAAGGTGGGTGGTAAGCCGACCCTGCTCATCTGCGCCGCTGCCAGCAAGGCATTCAAGAATTGGACTGCCGCCGGCTACGCCGCGCTGGCGGATCACGCCGCAGACAAGGGCTTTCAGGTCTATCTGTGCGGCGGACCGGCCAGGCTGGAGCGGGATCTCGCCGCCGAGATCCAACGCCTCAGCCAGAGCAAGCCGGAAGATTTGGTGGGGCAGACCAGCCTCAAGCAATTGCTGGCGCTGATTGGCGAGGCGAGCCTGGTGCTGGCCCCGGATACCGGCCCTGCCCACATGGCTACCCTGGTGGGGACACCCGTGATCGGCCTCTACGCCCACCATAACCCCGCCCGTACCGGCCCCTATCTGTGCCGGGATTATCTGGTCAGCGTCTATCAGGAACTGATTGAGCAGGAGACCGGCAAGCCGCTGGCCGAGCTCGGCTGGCGCACCCGCCTCAAGGATCCTGACGCCATGGCCAAGATAAGCCGCGAGCGGGTCATCGCCGCCTTCGACCGCCTCTGTACCGACAAGCATCTTCTACCGACCCAGGGCAACTCGGAAATTCCGAGCCCTGGCGCAGGGATAATCTGATGGCCCGGCCCCGGCTCCGTGGGCAGAATGGCCCTCTATGCGGGTAACGCCCGCACAGCAAGCTACGGATATTTTGATCGGCTGGAATATGATTCCGGCCGTTTTTTTATCCGCCCCCATCTGCTAACATTCGCCGCCTTTACATCCTCCTGACTCTGATTCCTCCGCGCATTGCGAGCAACCGTCTCCCTTATCGGGCACAAGACGGCGGCCTCTGCTACAACCAAAGCGCGGATCATCGCTTAAAGGTACAGACATGGCGCAACAAGGCACTCTCTATATCATCTCTTCCCCGAGCGGGGCCGGTAAGTCCAGCCTGCTCAATGCCTTGCTGACCCAGCACAACGCCGCCGGCAAGATGCAACTATCGGTTTCCCACACCACCCGCGCCACCCGTCCCGGTGAAGAGCACGGGGTGCACTACCACTTCGTCAAGGTGGAAGAGTTCAAGGCGCTGATCGAGCGCGGTGACTTTCTGGAGTGGGCAGAAGTCTTCGGCAACTACTACGGCACTTCCCGCGCCGCCATCGAGGCCTGTCTGGCGCAGGGCATCGACGTCTTCCTCGACATCGACTGGCAGGGTGCCCGCCAGATCCGCGAACTGATGCCGACCAAGTCCATCTTCATCCTGCCCCCCAGCCGCGAGGAGCTGGAGCGCCGCCTGATCGGCCGCGGCCAGGACAGCGCCGAGGTGATCAAGGGCCGGATGGAGAAAGCCATTGCCGAAATGGTGCACTACGACGAGTATGACTATGTCATCATCAATGAAGACTTTGAGCAGGCACTGTTCCAGCTCAGGGCCGTCATCGAGTGCCAGCGCCTGGAAATGCGTCAGCAACAGCAGGCCCAGCAAAACTTGCTGAAACAGCTACTGGCAGAGTAAGCCAAAAACAAGTAAACTTTTGCGTCATTTTTAAACACCGCTTTTTCAATCACAGAAAGCCCAAACACTGGAGTCCCGCATGGCCCGCGTTACTGTAGAAGATGCTGTAAAACAGGTAGGTAACCGTTTTGACCTGGTGCTGGTCGCCGCGCGCCGCGCTCGTCAAATCGCGGTACAAGGCAAGGATCCCCTGGTCGACGAAGAGAACGACAAGCCGACCGTGATCGCCCTGCGCGAGATCGAACTGGGTCTGGTCAACAACCAGGTGATGGATACTCAGGACCGCTACGAGCAGCAAGAGCAGGAAGCCGCCGAGCTGGCTGCCGTTGCTGCCATCGCAGAAGGTCGCGGCTAAGTCAGTCGCTTCCCATAGTCGGCGCCCGCCCGGGTGCCGGCTGTTCTCCCCATTTACAACCGCTCGAAAACCTCGCAAACTCGAGGGCATACCCTCAATTTCACGGATTGCCGTTTAACCGCTGCGGGGACTGTCTTGTATTTATTTGAAAATCTTAAAGAAATAGCCAGTTCCTACCTGCCACCCGAGCAGGTTGAGAAGCTCAGGCAAGCCTATGTGGTAGCCCGTGATGCTCACCAGGGACAGATGCGTTCCAGTGGTGAACCCTACATCACTCATCCCGTTGCCGTGGCCCGCATCCTGGGCGACATGCGTCTCGATCACGAGACCCTGATGGCTGCCGTGCTGCACGACGTCATCGAAGATACCCCTGTCACCAAGGACGATCTTGCCGAGCAGTTTGGCAACGCCGTCGCCGAGCTGGTCTCCGGTGTCTCCAAGCTCGACAAGCTGAAGTTCCGCGATCGCAAGGAAGCCCAGGTCGAGAACTTCCGCAAGATGATGATGGCCATGACCCAGGACATCCGGGTCATCCTGATCAAGCTGGCCGACCGCACTCACAACATGCGTACCCTCGGCTCCTTGCGACCGGACAAGCGTCGCCGCATCGCCCGGGAAACCCTCGAGATTTTCGCCCCCATCGCCAACCGCCTCGGTATTCACACCATGAAGAACGAGCTGGAAGAGCTCGGCTTCGAGGCGCTCTACCCCATGCGCTCCCGGGTACTGCGGGAATCGGTACGCCGCGCCCGTGGCAACCGGCGCGAGATCATCGACTCCATCCAGAGCGAGATTGAGGGGCGTCTGCGGGAAGCCGGTATCGATGCCCAGGTAAGCGGACGCGAGAAGAACCTGTTCTCCATCTACAACAAGATGGAGAAGAAAGAACTGCAATTCCACGAAGTGATGGATATCTATGCTTTCAGAGTGAGAGTGAAAGACATAGACACCTGCTACCGGGTGCTTGGGCAGATGCACAGCCTCTACAAGCCGCGCCCCGGTCGCTTCAAGGACTACATCGCCATCCCCAAAACCAACGGCTACCAGTCCCTGCACACCTCCCTGGTGGGCCCCCACGGGGTACCGGTGGAGGTGCAGATCCGCACCGAGTTCATGGACCAGATGGCCGACAAAGGCGTCGCCGCCCACTGGGCCTACAAGCAGGATGGGGACAGCTCGGGCACCACGGCCCAGATCCGCGCCCAGCGCTGGATGCAGAGCCTGCTGGAGCTGCAACAGAGCGCCGGCAGCTCCTTCGAGTTCATCGAGGGGGTCAAGACCGACCTCTTCCCCGACGAGATCTACGTCTTCACACCGGAGGGCCGCATCATGGAGCTGCCCGCCGGCGCCACCCCGGTGGACTTCGCCTACACGGTGCACACAGACATCGGTCATGCCTGCGTCGGTTCCCGGGTCGACCGCCACCCCTATCCGCTGAGCAGCCCGCTGCACTCCGGTCAGACGGTGGAGATCATCACGGCCCCCGGCGCCCGCCCGAACGCAGCCTGGCTCAACTTCGTGGTGACCACCAAGGCGCGCTCCAAGATACGTCAGTTCCTCAAGAACCTGCGCACCGAAGAGTCCGTGGTGCTGGGCCGCCGCCTGCTCAACCATGCCCTCGGCGCCAAGAACATCGAAGACATTCCGGAAGCCCGCGTCAAGCAGGTGCTGGCCGATACCAAACACGAGAACCTGCAGGGGCTGCTGGCCGACGTGGGCCTTGGCAACGCCATGAGCGTCATGGTGGCACGCCGCATGCTGGGAGATGAACTGCCGCCGGAAGAGCAGCCCAAATCCACCAGCAAGAAGATGCCGATCAAGGGGGCCGACGGCATGCTGGTCACCTTCGCCAACTGCTGCCGCCCCATCCCGGGGGACGCCATCATTGCCCACATCAGCCCGGGCAAGGGACTGGTGATCCACCAGGAGTCCTGCCGCAACATCAAGGGCTACAGCCGCGAACCGGACAAATACCTGCCGGTGCAGTGGGAGGTGGACAAGGAGCAGGAGCAGGAATTCCGCACCGGCATCAGCATCGAGATCGTCAACCACCAGGGCGCCCTGGCGGAGCTGGCCAACGTGATTGCCGCCACCGGCGCCAACATCCACGCCATCAGCACCGAGGAGAAGGATGGCCGGGTCTATGTGGTCACCCTGCTCATCACCACCAAGAGCCGGATCCACCTCGCCAACATCATGCGCAAGATCCGGGTCATGCCCAACGTGCTCAGGGTGAGCCGACAGAAAAACTGAACACAGGCGGCGCAAGCCGCCTGCTGCTTTTCAAGAGATACCCAGGGCCCCATGCCGCAGGCCACCAGCCTTGTTGCATGCACCGGCCTCACGACATAGAAACCGACATGACTCCTGAACGCTTCAAACGCATTTCCGACATGCTGGCCATGCGCCAGCTCGACCTGACCGTCTGCATGGAAGAGGTTCATAAACCTCACAACCTGGCCGCCATCGTGCGCACCGCCGATGCCATCGGCATCCACCGGGTGCACGCGGTCTGGCCCAAGAGCTGGATCCACAAGCGCAAGGGCACTGCCCGCGGCAGCCAGAACTGGGTGGACGTGCAGCTGCACCCGGACATCGGCAGCGCGGTGGCCGAACTCAAGGCCTCCGGCATGCAGATCCTGGCGACCCACCTCTCCGACAGCTCCGTGGACTTTCGTGCCATCGACTACACCAGACCCACCGCAATCCTGGTGGGCCAGGAGAAGCACGGCATCGGCGAAGAGGCGCTGGCCCTGGCCGATCACCATATCGTCATCCCCATGGTAGGCATGGTGCAGTCCCTCAACGTCTCGGTGGCCGCCGCCGCCATCCTTTACGAGGCCCAGCGCCAGCGCGAACTGGCCGGCTGTTATCAGCGCGGCTGTCCACTCAGCCTGGAAGAGCAGAACACCATCTTGTTCGAGGGGGGCTATCCCGTCTATGCCCAGCTCTGCAAGGAGAAAGAGATGCCCTACCCCCAGCTCGGTCCGGCCGGCGAGATCCTGGCGGACGAACGCTGGTGGCAGCAGATGCAGCTGACCCGCAAAGGATGGGCCGCCCAACAATCGGATGATCCTTCGGAAGAGTACACTGATGAAGCTTAACCACCTGCCCCTGCTGGCCCTGACCCTGTTTTCTGCCGGAGCCCTTGCCGTGAGCAATCCTTACCAGCTGACCACTGAAGCCGACGTTCCCGCCCTCTATCAGCAGACACTGCCCGACTTCTGGCGCCAGCATGCCGTCGAGGGGGAGTTCCAGGGCAAGGACGGGGTCACCCTCCGCTATGCCGCCCTGCGCCAGCCCAAGATCGATCGCACCATCCTCATCGTCAACGGCCGGGTCGAGAGCTACCTCAAGTATCAGGAGCTGGCCTGGGATCTCTGGCGTCAGGGTTACAGCCTCTACCTCATCGATCATCGCGGCCAGGGAATGTCAGACCGCATGCTGGCCGACAAGGAGAAGGGGTATGTCGACCAGTTCGACGACTATGTCGCCGATCTCAAACAGTTTCATGATGAAGTGATCGCCCAGGACCAACCCGCCAAGCTGTTCCTGCTGGCCCACTCCATGGGGGGGGCCATCTCGGCCCGCTATCTGGAACGCTGGCCGAACGACATCCAGGCGGCGGTGCTCTCCTCCCCCATGATGGGCATCAACCTCGGCGGCCTGCCCAAGTGGCTGGCCAAGGGGTTGGCGGCCACCATCGGCACGGTCGGCGGCTGGGTGGGCGAGCCCCCCTACGGCCCGGGTCAGGGACCCTATGAGGATCACGGCTTTGCCGACAACGAGCTGACCCACAGCACGGCGCGTTATCAGGCCTTCCGCCAGATCTACGAACAGCATCCCCAGGTCAGGCTGGGGGGCGCCACCGCCCACTGGATCCATCAGGCCATCACAGGATCGGACGCGGCCGTGGCCGACGCCGGCGCCATCAAGACACCGCTGCTGCTGCTGCAGGCCGGCGAGGACAGCGTGGTGGACAACGCCGCCCAGGAGGCCTTCTGCGCCAAGGCCCAATGTGAAGGGAGCAAGCCGCTGCGTATCGAAGGGGCCTGGCACGAGCTCTTCATCGAGGCGGATCCCCAGCGCCACGCCGCGCTCAATGCAACCCTGGCCTTCTTCGCGCGCTACTGACGCGACCAGAAGGGGCTGGTTATTTTTTGGATCCCTAAATAAATGGGGTGACGGCAGACGCTGGGGTACACTCCCCCGGCGTTCAATTGAAGTCGAGGTAATGATGTTCAAGGTAGTTGTGTCCGATCTCGATGGTACCCTGCTCAACGGGCAGCACCAGATCTCCTCCCGCACCCGGGATACCCTGCACCGTCTGGTCGATCAGGGCGTCAAGTTCGTGGTCGCCACCGGCCGTCACCATGTGGATGTGCGCAGCATCCGCGATGCACTGGGGCTGGATATCTACCTCATTACCTCCAACGGCGCCGTGGTACACGACAAGCAGGATCAGCTGGTCTACAACCAGGCGCTACCGAGCACGGTGGCGGCCGAGCTGATCGCCATGGAACGCGACCCGTCCATCCACATCAACGTCTACTACGGCGACGAGTGGCTGGTGGAAGAAGAGCTGCCCTGGTTGCTGCAGTTCCATCACGACTCCGGCTTCAGCTACCGCCTGGCGGATCTGGCCAACCACCCGAAGGACAGGGTCAACAAGGTGTTCTACATCGGCGACCACGACAAGCTGCTGAAGATAGAGGCGCACCTCAACCAGCAATATGGTGATCGGATCAACGTCACCTTCTCCCTGCCTGACTGCCTCGAGGTGATGCACGCCGGCGTGCACAAGGGCAATGCCGTGCGCGCCGTGCTGGAGCAGCACGGCCTGGAGATGTCCCAGGCAGTGGCCTTTGGCGATGGCATGAACGACTTCGAGATGCTGAGCATGGTGGGCCGCGGCGTGGTCATGGGCAACGCCCACGATCGCCTCAAACTGGCCCTGCCAGAGCATGAACAGACCCTCACTTCCGATGAAGATGGCGTTGCCGTCTATCTGGAGAAACTGTTCGCCTCCCAGACCCGCTGATAAGGCATCCCCATCGCGGATCGAAAAAGGGTGGCCCATGTGACCACCCTTTTTGTTTCTCGCTCTCTTGTCACCACGCCAGTGCCGGGTGCATCAGACGGTTCAACAGCGTGCCGGATGGCGTCCACTCAAAGCTCTGGTTGGCGCCGCCATAGCATTCGGCGAGGCGCAGGGGGACGGCCGGCTTATGACGGCGACCCGCCACATCCAGGCACAGCGACACCTGCCGATTGAACAGACGATCCCCCTGCCACAGCCATTGATGGCTCTCCTCCCGGCACGCCTCCATCCCCAGACCATCCTCCCCTTTGGCGACCAGGCAATCCCCGGCCAGTTGCAGGGCACCGACATCCCAGCTGAATGACTGGTTCGATTGCTGATCGCAGGGCTGAGTCAGCAGACGGCCCTGCTCGCTCAGGGTCACGCAGAAGCCACCACTGGTCACCAAGGTGGCCTCGAGTTCCGCCTTTGGCTTGGGGGCGGCGCCCATCAGAAGATCTTCCGGTTTTGGCTGCAGGGCGCAGCCACCCAGCAGCAGTGCGGCCATGGCCAGCACGGAGAGTTGAAGAGAAGTGATATGGTGATGCATAGGCCTTGTATCGGGTCCGTGCCCGAGCGTCCCCTGTCTCGCGGCTCCGGGCCCCAGCATAGCGAACTCGTGGCGAACAGGCGCCTGAAGAAGTGTAAAAAGACGTGACAGGAAAAAGCGGAAGAGAAACGCCAAAAAGCAAAAACCCCGCCTGAGCGGGGTTTTCAAATGTGGTCGGTGATAAAGGATTCGAACCTTTGACCCTCTGGTCCCAAACCAGATGCGCTACCGGGCTGCGCTAATCACCGAGGGGGCATTCCAAAAACACAAAGATGACCATCTGGTCATCCTCGTCATACAGCAAGTATGGTGCGAAGAGA
>NZ_MKUI01000055.1:0-44315 GCF_001898585.1 Aeromonas sp. 62-46
AGAATGGTAACTGATCGTCGTTTTCCCCTGTCCGTCACGGAGGATGACGGCACTATTCGACGTCGCCAGTTCCTGAACGGCGCTGGTGGCCAGAGGGCGGACAATGGCAATTAAGCGCCCCCGCCCTCCTTCGGCCCCCGGCAGACAGCGGGGCATGGCCCTGCTGGTGGTGTTGCTCATCCTCGCGGTGATGGTGATCGTCGCCAGCAACATGAGCGGCCGCCTGCAACTGGAGCTGCGCCGCACCGCCAACCTCACCCTGGGCAAGCAGGCCTGGTGGTATGCCATGTCGGCGGAGGCCCTGGTGATCAAGGTGCTGAACCAGGACTTCAAGGATGACCCGGATCGGGTGAGTCTGGGACAGAACTGGGCGCGGGAGGACGGGGTCTTCCCGGTGGAGGATGGCACTCTCTCGGGCCGGGTGCGGGATCTGCAATCCTGCTTCAACCTCAACAGCCTGAGCGTGCCCCTCAAGGAGGGGGAGAACGGCGACGATCTCGAGGCCCAGCCTTACCAGTTCAAGGTGTTCCGGGCCCTGCTCGCCCAGCTCGAGGTGGATGATTACGAAGCGGTGCAGCTGACGGACGCCATCCGCGACTGGACCGACAAGGATACCCAGCTGGTCTCGAGCAACGGGGCCGAGGATGCCTACTACGAGGGACTCAATCCCCCCTACCTGGTGGCTAACCAGCGGATGCTGGGCACCGACGAATTGCGGGCGGTGCGCGGGGTGAGCGCCAGCCTGTACGCCCGGTTGGCCCCCTATGTGTGCTCCCTGCCCAATGACAAGCTGGTGGTGAACATCAACACCATCCGGCCGGAGCAGGCGGCCCTGCTGGTGGGGCTCTACCAGGGGAAGATCGGGCTGGACGATGCCAAGCGGGTGCTGACCAGCCGCCCCAAGAAGGGGTGGAAGAACAAGCAGGAGATGACGGAGCAGTTGCAGGTTCAGCCGGGTGCCATCACCGGGCTGGATGGCGCCCTGGACATCAAGAGCAGCTTCTTCGAGGCCCGCCTGCTGGCGGAGGTGGGGGAGACCCGCGCCAGGCTTGAGACCGTCTTCCAGCGTGGCAAGGACAACAAGCTGGTGATGCTGCGTCGCCTGAGCGGCGGCGCCGAATAACAAGGGGGCGTGGGGCGGTTTCAGCTGCCCTGCGCATCCCCCGATTGGACTGCAACCCATGGCTGTGCGCCCGCCCCCCTGAGGGAGGAGCGGGCATGGCAGGAGAGACATTAGTGAGCGAGAGTCTGGTCATCCGTCTGGGGACCAATGCGCAGCAGCCAGTGCACTGGCTGGTCTGGTCGGCGCAGGAGCAGGAGATCATCGCCTCCGGCATCCTGGCCTCGGCGCACGCCCTCGGCGAGCTGCAGGAGCGTGCCGGTGGTCGCCCCGTGGTGACCCTGGTGCCCGGCAGCGATCTTATCTTCCGGCGGGTCAATCTGCCGGGCAAATACAGCCGCCAGAGTGCGGCGGCCCTGCCCTATCTGCTGGAGGAGCAGATCGCCTCAGACGTGGACGATCTGCACCTGGTGGTGCTCGGCCATCAGGGCCGCGAGGTGGATCTGATGGCGGTGGACAAGGGGAAGATGCACTCCTGGCTCGGTTGGCTGGAGCAGGCAGGGCTCAAGACCCTGCACCTGCTGCCCGACGTGCTGGCGCTGCCGCTCGCCGCCGATGGCTGGTCAGCCCTGCAGCTGGGGGAGGAGTGGCTGGTCCGCCAGGGCCCCCGTCAGGGCATAGTGGCGGAGGAATCCCTGCTGGCCATGCTGCTGGCAGCGCAGACCGAACCCGTCACCCTTCACTGCCATACTCCCATCCCCGCCATGGCGGCGGGCAACTGGCAGGGGGCTGACCCGGAACTGCCCATGCTGTTGCTGGCGAAAGGGGCGCTGACCTGCCAGGCCAACCTGTTGCAGGGGCCCTATCGTCCCCAGACCGAATACGCCCGCTACTGGTTGCAGTGGCGCAAGGTGGCGGTGCTGGCAGGCGTATTGTTGCTGGTGGCCCTGGTGCAGCGCGGTGTGCATCTGCACCAGCTGACGGAACAGGACAAGGCCCTCAAGGCGGAGATCCGGCAGGTCTACACCCGGATCTTCCCGGGGGAGACGCGCATCGTCAACGTGCGCAGCCAGATGACCCAGCACCTCCAGCAGTTGGGGCAGGCTCCCCAGGATGGCGTCCTGTTGCTCCTGACCGAGCTGGCCCCGGTGTTTGCCGAGGTGCCCGGCCTCAAGCCCGAAGTGCTGCGCTTCGATGCAGCCCGGGGCGAGCTGAGGTTGCAGGTGACGGCCCCCGGCTTCACCGAGATCGAACGTTTCCGCGAGCTGGCGGGCAAGCGCTTCGAGGTGCAGCAGGGTGAGGTGCGAAGCACCGAAGGCAAGGTCGAAGGGGCGCTGGTGCTCAAGGGGAGGTCGTCATGATGGACAAACTGCAGAGCTGGTGGCGCGACATCAGTGCCCGCGAGCAGCGGCTGGTGGCGGTGGGGGGCAGCGTGCTGCTCATCGGGCTCTTCTACTGGGCGATCTGGCAGCCGGTGGCAAATCGCATTGCCGAGCGCGAGCGGCAGGTAGTGAACCAGCAGCAGACCCTGGCCTGGCTCAAGGAGAAGGGACAGGAGGTGCTGGCGATGCAGGGGGGACAGGGGCGCCAGATCGATACCGGCGGTACCCTGGACGGCGTGGTGAACCGCACCGCCTTCAACCAGAAGATCAAGATTGCCCGCTTGCAGCCCCAGGGTCAGGAACTGCAGGTATGGATAGACACGGTGCCGTTCGATGATCTGCTGATCTGGCTTGCGACCCTCTCGGATCAATACGGCGTCCAGGTGCAGATCATCGAGCTGGCCCGCGAGGGGCTGGCCCCCGGGCTGGTCAAGGTCAGACGTTTGCAGTTGAGTCGTTCCCAATGAAGCGAAAAATAGTGATCGCCAGTCTCTTCCTGCTGGCCTATCTCGGTTTCCTGCTGGCCCAGTTGCCTGCATCCCTGGTGGTGCGCCATCTGCCGCTGCCCCCCAATCTGGTGCGGCTGGAGGGGGTGAGCGGCACCCTCTGGAGCGGTCAGGCCGCCCGGGTGCAATATGCCAGCGAGTCCCTCACCCAGTTGCGCTGGGATCTCGATGGCTGGTCTCTGCTGCGGCTGGCGCCCGAGGTGTCGGTGCGCTTTGGCGAGCGCAGCGGACTCAACGGGCAGGGGATCCTGGGTTGGAACGGTGCCGCTTTCGGGCGCGACATCACCCTGAATGCGCCTGCCCCCTGGGTGCTGGAGAGGGTGCCGATGAGACCCCCCTTCCCGTTGACGGCGACGGGTCAGTTGCAGCTCAAGATCGATCAGTTTGCCCAGGGCACTCCCTGGTGCGACAACCTTTACGGGGATCTTCACTGGTATGACGCACAGGCGGACACCCCGGCGGGCAAGCTGGCCCTGGGGGATCCCGAGATCACGCTCACCTGTCTCGACTCCCGGCTGGTGGCCGAGATCAAGCAGGGCTCGGAGGCGGTACAGGTGCTGGGCAAGCTGGAGTTGCAAGCCAATCGCCAGTACCTGTTCCAGGGCACCCTGAAACCGGGTCCCGAGCTGCCGGACCAGATGAAACAGGGGCTCCCCTTCCTCGGCCAGCCCGATGGGCAGGGGCGCTTCCCGCTGCGTTATCAGGGCCGCATCTGACGGCGTTGCCCATGGTTTGAACCACCCCGCCCCGGCGGGGTGGTGTTGTTATGGGGGCGCGCCGGCTGGCGCCGTGATGAGGTGATTGAGGAAGAAGCTGAACAGCTCGGCCCGGGAGTGCAGGTTCAACTTGGCGTAGAGATGCTTGCGGTGATTCTTCACCGTGCCGCAGCCGATGCCGAGCGCACCGGCAATGGCCTCGGTATCCAGCCCCTGCAACAGCAATCCCGCCACCTGGCGCTCCCGCCGGGTTAGCTGATCTCCCCCCACACTGGCGATAGCCTGCTCCACCGCCCCCTTGAGGTCAGTGCCATCTGACCTGGCCGGACTGCGGGCCAGTCGGGGTGTCTCTTCCCGCCAGTGCTGGCGACACAGCGAATGCACCAGCGGGAACAGTGCCTCCAGCCTGGCCAGCTCGTCACGGCTGAGGGAGCTGCGCTTGTCGAGGCGGCCCAGAAACAGCATCAGGGTGAGGCCGCCGCGCACCGGCAGGATCAGCCCCACCTCCTCCTGCCAGCCGGTGGCCTGATAGAAGTGGTGGCGATACTCGGGGTCGAGCCGCCCCCGCGACACCTGCGACAGGGTCCAGACCCCGGCACCCAGCCCCTGCTCCAGCGCCTGCATGAAGGGATCCTGACTGAAGTGGCGGGTGAGGTAGCGGTCGAACAATAGGGCCCGCTGATGATGCAGGTTGTCGTAGAGGTAGACGGGGCGCAGCCCCACCCCGAGCAGCAGGGCACAGTCGAATGCCACCTGTTGCTGGATGAGGCGAACCAGGGCTGCCGGGAAGCCGCTGCCGTGCAGGGCATCGACGGCGGCGGTCAGGCTCAGGGTATCCGTGGCAGGAGACGGGGGCATGGCGATGGGCTCCGGGTCAGGGAATGGTTTCCCCACGATGGCAGGATGCTAGCACGGGAGTGGCAAAACTGTCCCCTGGGGGACATATCTGCCAGCACCGCAAAACGGCGAGGATGGCCCTCTTTCTCTTGCTGTTGGAGCCCTCTATGACAAATCCTCACCTGCTCGATGAGCTGACCCAGCGCGGCCTGGTGGCCCAGAATTCCGACCCGGTGGCGCTGGCCGACCATCTTGCCACCCCGTGCACCGTCTATTGCGGGTTCGATCCCACCGCTGGCAGCCTGCACATCGGCCACCTGGTGCCACTCCTGATGCTGCGCCGCTTCCAGCTGGCGGGCCACACCCCGGTGGCCCTGGTGGGCGGGGCCACCGGCCTTATCGGCGATCCCAGCTTCAAGGCAAGCGAGCGCACCCTCAACAGCGCCGAGACGGTGCAGGGCTGGGTCGCCAGCCTGTCGGCCCAGATAAGCGCCCTGTTGCCGGCGAGCGACGGGCTGGCGGCGCCGCTGCTGGTCAACAACGCCGACTGGATGGGGCAGATGTCCGCCCTCGATTTTCTGCGGGACATCGGCAAGCACTTCTCGGTCAACGCCATGCTGGCCCGCGAATCGGTGCGCCAGCGCCTGGCCCGTCCGGATCAGGGCATCTCGTTCACCGAGTTCTCCTACACCCTGCTGCAATCCCAGGACTTCGCCGTGCTCAACCAGCGCCTCGGCTGCACCCTGCAGATCGGCGGCAACGACCAGTGGGGCAACATCACCAGCGGCATGGATCTCACACGGCGGCTGCATCAGGCTCAGGTCTATGGCATGACGCTGCCGCTCATCACCAAGGCCGATGGCACCAAGTTCGGCAAGACCGAGGGGGGCGCCGTCTGGCTCGACCCGGCGCTCACCTCCCCTTACGCCTTCTACCAGTTCTGGCTCGGTACCGCAGACGAGGATGTCTACCGCTTCCTGCGCTACTACAGCTTTATGCCGCTGGCCGAGATTGAGGCGCTGGAAGCGGAGGATGCGAAGCGGCAGGGGCGCAAGCTGGCCCAGCAGGTGCTGGCGGACGAGCTGACCGAACTGGTACACGGCAAGGGGGCGCTGGCGGCGGTGCAACGCATCAGCGAATCGTTGTTCAGTGGCGAGGTAGCGCGCCTTGGGGAGAGCGATCTGGCCCAGCTGGCGCAAGATGGCATGCCAAGCAGCCCCATCAAGGGGGAAACGGATCTGGTGACCCTGCTGGTGGAGTGCGGCCTGGCCAACTCGAAGCGGATCGCCCGCGAGCTGCTGGCGGCGGGGGCCGTCAGCGTCAACGGTGCGATCCGCCGGGATGAGCCGCTCACCGCCGACGATCGGCTGTTCGGCCGCTACCTGCTGCTGCGCCGGGGCAAGAAGCAGTACCACCTGGTGATCTGCTCATGAAGGGGTGAGCGCCTCGATGACGTAGTCGAGGAAGTGGCCGACCAGGGCCGACTCGGCCCGGCGCTGGGTATAGAGGGCGTAGAAATGGGCCCCCTTGGGGCGATAGTCCGGCAGCACTTCGCGCACCACCCCCTCGGCCAGCTCGGCCGCCACCAGGTAGCGCGGCAGGCGGGCTATCCCCAGTCCCTGGCGCATCCCCTGGTGAATCGCCTTCTTGCTGCTGAAGGCCAGCTCGCCCGCTACCTCGAGAGGGATCTCGCGCCCCTGGGCAAGCAGGGGCCAGCGCTCGTGGCGGCCGTACTCCTGGCTGCGGGTGATGAGGCTGTGCTGGTGCAGATCCTGCGGTGTGGTGAGGGGCGGGTGGCGGTCCAGGTAGTCGGCGCTGGCGCAGAGCACCAGATCGTCCACCGCGATGGGGCGCGCCAGGTAGGGCTGGGTGCCGAGCTCAGTGCTGCGAAACGCCACGTGCAGGTTGTCGCGCAGCAGGTCGGCCGGGGTATTGCTGAAGTCAGCGATGATCCGCACCTCCGGGTGGTCGGCGCGAAAACGCAGCAGCACCGGAGTCAGCACCACTTCTCCCCAGAGATCCGGCGCCGTGATGCGCAGCTCCCCGCACAGTGCCGAGCGGCGGCGCTGCAGGCCGTCCAGCAACTGCTCGTGCAGGGCGATCATCTGGTCGGCCTGGCGGTAGGCGAGCTCTCCTGCGTCGGTCAGTTGCACCCGGCGGGTGGTGCGGCTCAGGAGCACGCTGCCGAGGTTTTGCTCCAGGTGGCGCAGATCTTTTGACGCCTTGCTCGGGGTGATGCCGAGCTGGGACGCCGCCGCGGCGAAGGATCCGCAGCGGACGATGGCGACCAGCAGGCGCATCAGGTAGAGGGTGTCGAGCTTGTGGTGACGCATGAGGGGTGGCCTATTGTGTCTTGCTGGGAATGAATGTCTTGCTTGAGTGCCTGATTATATCCTCTTGGCCCGGGTTTATAGTGGCCGCCATGCCATTGCTATCCTGGGAGAGGACGATGAACAAGAGACTGGGCGACAGCTTCCACTTCGAGCGAGCTGGATTGCTGCTCAAGAACCGGGCCGTGCTGGCCCCTTTGACCCACAACATGAGCGGCGCAGGCGGTGATCCCGGCCAGGCCGAGCTCGACTGGCTGGCGCGCTGCGCCCGTGGCGGCTTCGGCCTGCTCATCGCCGCCGCCACCCAGGTGCGGCCCGGCGGACGCTGCTGGGCGGGGCAGCCTGCCCTGATGACGGACGCCCAGCAGCAGGCCTTCACGGCCCTGGCCGACAGTGCGCGGCAGGCCGGGGCACTGGCGGTGGTGCAACTGCATCACGGCGGGATGCGGGCTCTGCCCGAGCTGAACGACGGGGCGCCGGTCGGCCCGTGCGCGCTGGCGCTGGACGGGCGTTACCCCCTCGGGGTCAAGGGGCTGAGCGAGGAGGAGATTCTGACGCTCATTGACGCCTTTGTGATCGCTGCCGAGCGGGCCCATGGCGCCGGCCTGCACGGGGTCGAGCTGCACGCAGCCCACCACTTCCTGCTCTGCAACTTCCTCAACCCCCTGCACAACCGGCGCACCGACCGCTGGGGGGGCAGCCTCGCGAACCGGGCGCGGATCCTGGTGGAGATAGTGCGCGGCATTCGCGCCCGTCTACCCCGGGGTTTCCTGGTCGGGGTGCGTCTTTCCCCCGAGAGCTATGCCCATATCCAGGGCATCGAACTGGCCCATCAGCTGGCGGTGGCGCGCCTGCTGGCGGAGGAGGGGATCGACTACCTGCACTTCTCCATGGGGGACAGCTTCAAGGCGGTGGCGGGGGATCCCGACGGCGGCGCCCTGCTGGAGGCGGTAAGAGTCGGGTTGGCCGGGCAGGTGCCGCTCATGGTGGCGGGCAAGATTAGCGACGCAGATTCGGCGGAGCGGGCTCTGGCCGGCGGCGCCGATCTGGTGGCGGTGGGCACGGCGGCCCTTGGCAATCCGGACTGGATGGAACGGGTGAGCCGCGGCCTGCCTCTGCATGCAGCCCCTTTCACGGCGGCGCACCTCACGGAGGTCGGCTTCACCCCAAGCGCCCTCGACTACCTGGCCGGCATGGGGGTGCTGGCCCCGCGCGATGCGGCCTGAGGGCTTTCATGAACGGGATGCGCTCGGCAGGCTGTTGAGCTGATGTGACAAGGCCCTCGTGAAGAGGGCCTTGTGCGTGTCAGGCGCCGAGAGGGAGCAGGTCGGCGTAGTCGTCGAGCGCCGGGAAGTGCTGGAAGGTGAGCGGCGGCATCTGGCTGTCGGGGTGACGGATGCCGAGCTGGTGAGCGATGCCGAACTCGGCCGAGGCGGCCAGGATCCGCTCGCTGTCATCCACGAAGAGGGTGCGGGCCGGGTCGAAGGCCAGCCGCTCGACCAGTGCCTGCCAGCAGTGCTGGCTCTCCTTCGACCACCCGAGCTCATGGGTGCTCACCATCAGATCGAGGTGCTGGGCGAGGCCGAGGCGTGCATCCTTCACCGACAGGCTGGCGGGATGGGCATTGGTGAAGAGCACCACCTGCTTGCCGGCGGCCTTGAGTGCGGCCAGGAAGGGAATGACGTTGGGGCGCCACTGGATCTTCTCCAGGATCTCCTGTTTGAGGGCGCGGATGTCGAGCCCGAGCGTCCGGGTCCAGTAATCCACGCAGTACCAGTCGAGGGTGCCGTTGACCGCATGATAGTGAGTGTCTATCTGCGCCTTCGCCTCGGCCAGCGGCAGGCCGAGTCGCTCGGCGTAGCGCGCCGGCACCAGGGTTTGCCACAGATGGCTGTCAAAATGGAGATCGATCAGGGTGCCATCCATGTCGAGCAACACGGTATCAATCTGGTGCCAGGGCAGGGGAGTCGACATGGGGCCTCGCGATGTCTGTGGTGATGGGAAAAACGGGGCGCATTATAACGGATTTTTCAGACATCTTTCCCCTCTTTGCCCCGTGGTGTTCGGCAGGGGAGTCGTTTACTCTTGAAACACGATTTTTTAACGAGCAGTCAGCCCCCGATGAGCGATCCCCACAAGCGCAATCCCGTCCACCTCAGTGTCGAGACCATGGCCCATGACAAGAGCAAGCCGGAGATCCTCAAGGCCGAGATCGTGGCCGAGAGCCGGCTGTTCAAGGTGGAGTCCCTTCACCTGAAATTCTCCAACGGCGAGGAGCGGGTCTACGAGCGGATGCGCGGCGGCAATCGGGGTGCCGTCATGGTGGTGCCCCTGTTCGATGCCCACACCCTGCTGCTGGTGCGCGAGTACGCGGCGGGCACCCACTCCTACGAGCTGGGTTTCCCCAAGGGATTGATAGACCCCGGTGAAAATGCCTTCGAGGCGGGCAACCGGGAGCTGATGGAGGAGGCGGGCTTCGGGGCGAGCAGCCTGACCCTGCTCAAGCAGGTGTCGCTGGCGCCGGGGTATTTCTCCAGCCGGATGGACATCTTGCTGGCGCGGGATCTCTACCCCGAGCAGCGGGTCGGTGACGAGCCCGAGCCTCTCGAGGTGATCCCCTGGCCCCTCAACCGGATCGACGAGTTGCTGGCACGACCGGACTTCACCGAGTCGCGCAGCATCAGTGCCCTGCTGCTGGCCAGCAAATGGCTGGCGGAGCAGGGAAATTAGCCCGCAGAGGGTCTGTTTGGCAATCAGAGGCAGAGGTAAGCACCATGCAGGAGTTGTTGGCCTGGATACCCGAGGTCAAGGAGATCGCCCGTGAGGCGGGCAGGATCCTTCACGAGATCTATCGCGGCGGTCAGTTCGAACGCCAGTTGAAGGAGGATGCGACCCCGGTCACCAGTGCCGATCTTGCTGCCGATGCCTACCTCAAACAGGCGCTGGCAGCGCTCACTCCCCATGTCCCCGTGCTGACCGAAGAGGCGGCCGACATCCCCTTCAGCCAGCGTGCGAACTGGCGCCAGTACTGGCTGGTGGACCCGCTGGACGGCACTGGCGAGTTCATCGCAGGCAGCGGCGACTTCGCCACCCTGATCGCCCTGGTGCGGGACAATGTCCCGGTGCTCGGGGTCATCTACGCCCCCGAATCCGATCTGCTCTACTGGGCGGTGCGTGGTCACGGCGCCTTCAAGGAGGCGAACGGCGAGAGCCGTCCCATCAGCGCCATCCATCATGAACACGATCAGCCTGACTCCCTGGTGGTGGCCATCAGCCGCCGCCAGAAACTGGAGAACCTGACCCGTCGCCTCAACCCGGCCATCCACTACGAGCTGATCCCGCTCGGCTCCAGCTCCCTCAAGTCCTGCCTGGTGGCGGAAGGCGTGGCGGATTGCTACGTGCGCCTGGGCCCCACCGGGGAGTGGGATACCGCTGCCGCCCAGTGCATCGTGGAGGCGGCAGGGGGGCGCATCCTCAGCCTGGCGCTGCAACCGCTGAGCTACAACGAGACCGAGTCGCTGGAGAACCCGGACTTCATCGTGATGGGGGACCCGGATCTCGCCTGGGGTCGCATTCTGGCCCACTGACGGGTCGACCAGCTCGCAGGGAATGCAATCAGGCGACCACAGGGTCGCCTGATTGCATTGGTGTGATCCACTGGCTGGTTACGGGGATTTTAGGGAGATTCGCTAGTGATGGCGATAACGGCAGTGGATCATCACATCCAATCTGGCTGCACTGGCATAAATTTCATTTAATTCTGAAAACATGCATTTCATCGAAACAAAAAATCGACGTCGGTTTTAATTTTGGTTTTATATTCCTAACTTTTGGTTAGTGTCAGGATTAATCGAATAATTCGGGGTGAAATTTCCTCCCAATCTCACTGGTGGAACAGGGCTTTGCCAGTGAGATCTGCCAGTCTCCCTTTTTGAGAATTAAATGCTAAAGGAGCACAATGTTTTTAGATTTTAATACTACGTAAAAGTGATTTATCGATGAGTTTATCTGCAGACGTCTCACGGGAGCTGTCCGGTTCCCCCTCCACCATGGCCAGCACTGGCTGGCGTCGCCACGACACCCACTGGGTCATCAGCCTGTTCGGCACCGCCGTCGGCGCCGGCATCCTGTTCCTGCCCATCAACCTGGGTCTGGGGGGGATCTGGCCCCTCATCATCGTCGCCGTGCTGGCCGGTCCCATGACCTTCCTCGCCCACCGCGGGCTGGCGCGTTTCGTGCTCTCGTCGTCGCGCCCCCAGGCCGACTTCACCGAGGTGGCCGAGGAGCATTTCGGCAAGATGGCCGGGCGCCTCATCTCGGCGCTCTATTTCCTCTCCATCTTCCCGATCCTGCTCATCTACGGCGTCGGGCTGACCAACACGGTGGAGAGCTTCATGGTCAACCAGCTCGGCCTGGCCTCCCCGGATCGGGTGATGCTCTCCGGCGTGCTGGTGTTCGCCATGATCGCCGTGATGCTGGCCGGCGAGAAGGCGATGCTGCGGGCCTTCGCCGTCATGGTCTACCCGCTGGCGGCGATCCTGCTGGCCCTCTCCTGCTACCTCATTCCCCAGTGGCAGTGGCCGGAAGTGACCGCCTTTGAAGGCACGAGCTTCCTCAACACCGTCTGGCTGGCGCTGCCGGTCACCGTGTTCGCCTTCAGCCACGCCGCCGCCATCTCGGGCTTTGCCAACGTGCAGCGCCGGGAGTACGGGGAGCAGGCCGAAACCAAGAGCGGCCTGATCCTGCGCAACACCACCGTCATGCTGGTGGGCTTCGTGCTCTTCTTCGTCTTCTCCTGCGTGCTGAGCCTCTCCCCGGCTCAGTTGGCCGAGGCCAAGGCCCAGAACGTCTCCGTGCTCTCCTATCTCGCCAACATCACCGACAACCCGGTGATCGTGACCCTGGGGCCGCTCATCGCCTTCATCGCCATCAGCTCCTCCTTCCTCGGCCACTTCCTCGGTGCCCGCGAGAGCCTGAAAAGCCTGATCGCCAAGCCCACCGGCCTGCCGCTGGCGAAGGCGGACAAGCTCGGCATCGCCCTGATGTTCTTCGCCATCTGGGGCGCCGCCATCATCAACCCGGGCATTCTGGGGTTGATGGAGACCCTCTCCGGCCCCGTCATCGCCATGATCCTCTTCATCATGCCGGTGGTGGCCATCTACAAGGTGGAGGCGCTGGCCCGCTTCCGTCACCGTTGGGTCAACGGCTTCATCCTGCTGACCGGTGCCCTGGCGGTCTCGGCCCTGCTGTTCAGCCTGCTGAAATAAGCCAGGCCGTCAGCATCAAACAAGAGAGGCGACCCCGGGGGTCGCCTCTCTTGTTTCTGCTCTCTGGTTGCCTTGCCGTCGTCTCACCCCAGCTTGGCGCCGTTCTCCACCGCCTGCTCGGGGATGGCGATCACCACGGCGCCATCCGGGCGATAGAAGCCGGTCAGCAGAAACTCCGACTGGATGGGGCCTATCTGCTTGGGGGGAAAGTTCACCACGGCGACGATCTGGCGGCCCACCAGATCCTCCGGTCGATAGAGGTCGGTGATCTGGGCGCTGCTCTTGCGCACCCCGATCTCGGGGCCGAAATCCGCCCACACCTTGTAGGCGGGGCGGCGCGCCTCGGGGAAGGGCTCGACCCGCACCAGGGTGCCCACCCTGAGCTCCACCATCTCGAAATCCTGCCAGCTTATGGTCTGCATCTTGGCTCCTCGTTGCCCATACCTTGCATGAGCCTCAGCATGCCTCGAATGCCCGGGGATTGTCTTCGGCAAAGAGCCGACTGATTACGGCAGGCGGCCGTTTTGCTGGCGCCAGAGGGAAGGGGTCAGTCCGGTCTCGGCCAGGAAGCGCTCGGCAAAGGCCCCCTGGTTCTGGTAGCCGCAGCGGCTGGCCACTTCGCCGACGGGCAGCCGGGTGCGGGCGAGCAGGGTGCGGGCCAGCGCCATACGCCGCATCCTGAGGTAGTGGGAGACGCTCGTGCCCACCTGCTGGCGAAAGGCGTGTTTGAACTGGCTCAGGCCGAGGCAGGCGATGGCGGCGAGTTCCTCGTTGGTGAGGGGGTCTGCGAGGTGGGCTTCCATATGACGCTGCACCTTGGCGATACGAGGGGCTATGCGGGGAGCGACGGCGGGGCCCATGCCGCGTCCCTCGGTCAGCAGCCCGAGCCACACCTGCTCCATGCCGGCCACGTGGCGCCCCTCGGCCACCATGCGGTGCAGGAAGGCGAGGTAGTGGCGCTGGGCCTCATCCAGCTCGACGAAGGGGTGGTCCCCCAGGGCGGCCGGCAGCCAGTGGCTCTCCTGCACCAGAAACACGTGCGCCGGGTCGGCGGCGTAGTCGTGGCGAAGGCCAGGGGCGATGATGCAGGCAAAACCGGGGGCGAGGCGACATCCCCGACCCTGCACCTCGATCTCGAGGGGGCCGACGAGGGGGATCACCAGCTGGGCGTGGTCATGACTGTGGCTCTGCATGTCGCTCTGGTAGTGACGCAGGCTGAAGGGGGAGGCGGCAGATAAGCATGACGCGGCACCGGGCCGCGTCATTGAAAGGGATGCATCGTTTGCCATGGGCAGCCGCATTACTCGGCGTCGAAGTCTTCGATCTCTTTGCCAAGGGCTTCCATGATGGCGCGGGCCTCGGCGGGGACGCTGTCCGGGTGATCCTTGCGCAGGTCGTCGTCACAGGGCAGCGGCTGGCCGGTGAAGGCGTGCAGGAAGGCTTCGCAGAGCAGCTCGCTGTTGGTCGCATGACGCAGGTTGTTCACCTGGCGACGGGTGCGCTCATCGGTCAACACCTTCAGCACCTTGAGCGGGATCGAGACGGTTATCTTCTTGACCTGTTCGCTCTTCTTGCCGTGCTCTGCATAGGGGCTGACGTAGTCGCCGTTCCACTCTGTACCCATGTTCCACCTGTAGTCGTTTGGCCGTGAGCGCGGATTTTAACCCTTAAGGAATTCAATGGCAATCCAACAGCAAAGCCATTTAGACGTCTAGAAGTGTTGACGGCTTTTTTAAGGTGGCGTAGTGTGGTGCACCATGGGCCGGCAGTCCGGCCAGCGAAAATGAGAGCGGGGCTGGACGACCCACGAGGCGGACCGGCTCCGGCAACCCATCAAGGAGAGTGACATGACCCACAAGGCCACCCTGGCGGTACGCACCGGGATTGAGACAGACACGCAGCACGGTGCCGTGGTGCCCCCCATCTACCTCTCCAGCAACTACACCTTTGCCGACTTTGGCGAGCCCCGTCAATACGACTATGCCCGTTCCGGCAACCCGACCCGCACCAATCTGGCGGACGCCCTGGCGGCCCTGGAAGGGGGAGCCGGCGCCGTGGTGACCGGCACCGGCATGGGGGCCGTTCACCTGGTGACCACGGCTCTGCTCAAGGCGGGGGATCTGCTGATCGCTCCCCACGACTGCTACGGCGGTACCTGGCGCCTGTTCGAGTATCTGGCGGCCAAGGGCCACTACCAGGTGCAGTTCGTGGATCAGGGAGACGAGGTGGCGCTGGCCGCCGCGCTGGCCCAGAAACCCGCACTGGTGTGGGTGGAGACCCCCTCCAATCCGCTGCTGCGGGTGGTGGACATCGCCGCCATCGCCGAGGCCTCCCACGGGGTGGGGGCCCAGGTGGTGGTGGACAACACCTTCCTCTCCCCCTTGCTGCAACAGCCCCTGGCCCTTGGTGCCGACGTGGTGGTCCACTCCACCACCAAGTACATCAACGGCCACTCCGACGTGGTAGGGGGTGTGGCGATCGCCAAGGATCAGGCTCTGGCCGACTCCCTGGTGTGGTGGGCCAACTGCCTGGGGCTCACCTCCGGTGCCTTTGACTCCTACCTCACCCTGCGGGGCCTGCGCACCCTGGCCCCGCGCCTGCGCACCCATCAGGAAAACACGGATCGCATCCTCGCCTTCTTGCAGCAGCAGCCGCTGGTCAAGCGGATCTATCACCCCAGCCTGCCGAGCCATCCGGGCCACGACATTGCGCGCCGTCAACAGTCCGGCTTTGGCGCCATGCTAAGTTTTGAGCTCGATTGCAACGAGACGGGGCTGCGCGCCTTCCTCGCGGGGCTGCGCCTCTTCTCGGTGGCGGAGTCCCTCGGCGGGGTGGAGAGTCTGGTGGCCCATCCGGCCAGCATGACCCACAGGGCCATGACCCCTGCGGCCCAGCAGGCGGCGGGTATCAGTGCCCAGTTGCTGCGCCTGTCGGTGGGGATCGAACACGGTGAGGATCTGGTGGCCGATCTGGCCCAGGGGTTTGAACAGGCGCAGTTGGCACAACAGGCAGAGCAGGTGAAGTAATGGAACAACAACAAGGAGAGTGTGTGGTGGCAACAGAGGCAGTCTTCAAGCGGCGCCATGTACACAAGTTCGGCGGCAGCAGCCTGGCGGATCCGGTCTGTTATCGCCGGGTCGCCAGCATCGTCGAGCAACAGGTGGGGGGCAACGAGCTGGTGGTGGTTTCCGCCGCGGGCAAGACCACCAACCGGCTGATCCAGCTGGTGGAGCTGGCGGAAGCGGGGGATGAGGCCGCAGGCGAAGCCATCACCGCCCTGCACGCCTATCAGCAAAGCCTGATCGACGGCCTGCTGGAAGGGGAGCTTCACCTCGATCTGAGCCAGCAACTGACGGGCGACATGCAGCTGATCGCCAAGACCCTGGAGGGGCAGTTTGACCGCTTCGAGCGCAACGGCCTGCTCGCCTTTGGCGAGGTGTGGTCCGCCCGCCTGCTGGCTGCCCTGCTCACCAGCCGGGGTGAGGCGGCCGCCTGGCTCGATGCTCGCAGCTTCCTGCGCGCAGAAGACGGCGCCCTCATCAAGGTGGATACCGCCCTCTCCAGCGAGCTGCTCAAGGCTCGGCTGGCCGAGCACGCCGGTCGCATCGTGGTGACCGGCTTCATTGCCGCCGACATGGAGGGGCGTTCCCTGCTGCTGGGACGCAACGGCTCCGACTACAGTGCCAGCCTCCTGGCGGCGCTGGCGGACGGCGAGTCCACCACCATCTGGAGCGACGTGGCCGGGGTCTACAGTGCCGACCCGCGCCGGGTGAAGGAGGCGCGTCTGCTGGAGCGCCTGAGCCTGGCCGAGGCCAACGAGCTGGCGCGCCTGGGCTCCTCGGTGCTGCATTCGCGTACCCTGCAGCCGGTGGCCGACAGCCGTCAGCGCCTCACCCTGCGCTGCAGCTACAATCCGGACGAAGGCTGCACCCACATCCTGCGCCGTGCACCCCGCTCCGGCGGTGCCCGCATCGTCTCCTCGGTGGATCAAATAGCCCTCATCGAGCTCAAGGTGCTGCCGCAGACTGACTTTGAGCAGACAGTGGCGGCCATCGAGGCCCATCTGGCCCGCCATCGCCTCCATCCGCTCACCCTGCAGCGCCAGCCGGATCGGCGGGTCCTGCGTCTGGCCTACACCCTGGAGGTGGCACAAGGGGCCTTCGAGGTGCTCCGTGACTTCCAGTTGCAGGGCAACTTTACCGGCCTCATCCAGAAGGAGGGGTTCAGCCTGGTCGCCCTGGTGGGGGCCGGCGTCACCGACAATGCCGAGCAGTGCCACCGTTTCTACCAGCTGTTGGCGGATCAGCCTCTGGAGTTCGTGCAGGTGGCCAAAGACGGCCTGAGCCTGGTGGCCGTGCTGCGCCAGATCGTGCTGGAGCCGCTGCTCATCGCTCTGCACAGTGCCCTGTTCAGCCGCCCGACCCGGGTCGGGCTGGTGGTGTTCGGCAAAGGCAATATCGGTGGTCACTGGCTGGGGCTCTACGCCCGCGAGAAGGCGCGCCTCGAGCATGAGCTCAATCTGGCGCTCACCCTCTACGGGGTCTTCGACTCCAAGGGCGGGCTGCTGGACGAAGAGGGGCTGGATCCCCTCAAGGTACAGGACAACTTCAATCCCAAGCCGCTCATCTGGCCGGAGCTGCTCTCCCAGCTGGAGCAGCACAGTTTTGACTCCCTGATCGCGCTCGACATGACCGCCAGCGAGACGGTGAGCCGCTACTACCCGGACTTTGCCCAGCTCGGCATCCACATCATCGCCGCCAACAAGTTTGCCGGTGCCGCCGACAGCGAGTTTTACCAGCGCATCAAGCAGACCTGCCGCGACCACCAGGTGCAATGGCGCTACAACGCCACCGTGGGGGCCGGGCTGCCCATCCAGTCCAGCATCCAGATGCTGCGTCAGAGCGGTGACCGCATCCAGGGGGTCTCCGGCATCTTCTCCGGCACCCTCTCCTGGCTGTTCCAGCAGTATGACGGCACTCGCCCCTTCTCCGAACTGGTGGACGAGGCGTGGCAACATGGCCTGACCGAGCCGGATCCCCGGGAGGATCTCTCCGGTCAGGATGTGCGCCGCAAGCTGCTCATCCTGGCGCGGGAGGCGGGCTTCGAACTCGACTCCGCCGACATCGAGCTGGAGAACCTGGTGCCGGTGGCCCTGCGCAAGGTGACTGCGGATCAGTTCATGGACAGGCTCAAGGAGCTGGATGACCCTATCCAGACCGCCTTCGAGGGGGCGCGCCGGGTCGGCAAGGTGCTGCGTTATGTCGCCCGCTTCGAGCACGACGGCAAGGCCCGCGTCGGGCTGGAGGCGCTGGAGCCCCATCACCCGTTTGCCAACCTCTTGCCCTGCGACAACGTGTTCGCCATCGAGAGCGACAGCTATCGCACCAACCCCCTGGTGATCCAGGGGCCGGGAGCGGGCCGGGAAGTGACGGCCGCCGCCATCCAGTACGATCTCTGGCAGATCTGCGCCAGCCTCTGAGGCTGCGTGACACGATGCAATGAGAAGAGGCGCCCCAGGGCGCCTCTTCTGTTATCGGGTGGCGGAGTTACCAGAACAGCCGGCCCAGGAGGGGGGCGAGCAGCACGGTGGCCATGCCGGCGATCATCATCACCATGCTGGAGACCACCCCCTCCTCGTTGCCCATCTGATAGGCCCTGGCTGTCCCGGCCCCATGGGCCGAGGCACCAAAGCCCGCGCCTTTGCCGAGGCGGCTGCGGATGGCGAGCACGGTGAGCACGCTTTCTCCCACCGCCATGCCGATGACGCCGGTCAGCACCACGAACAGGGCGGTGAGATCGGCGTTGCCACCCACGGAACGGGTCGCCTCCACCGCGAAGGGGGTGGTGATGGATCTCATGGCCATGCTGCGCTGCAACAGCTCGGAGAGGTTGAGCCAGCGGGCCAGCAGCACTGTGCTGCCCACCGCCATTACCACGGACGCCACGACCCCGACCGAGAGGGAGAGCCAGTGGCGGCGCATCAGCTGGCGATTCTCGTAGACGGGCACCGCGAAGGCGACGGTGGCAGGGCCCAGCAGCCAGAGCAGCCAGTGGGATTCGGCCATGTAATCCCGGTAGGGAATGTGGAACAGCATCACCATGGCCACCAGCAGGGTGGGGGCCAGCAGCAGCGGCATCAGGGGCAGGATGCGCTTTTTGCCATAGAGCCACTTGCTGGCGTAGTAGAAGAGCAGGGTCAGGGCGAAGCAGAGCAGGCCGAGCAGGGTATCAGACATGGCGGCGACTCCGGCGGGCCAGTTTCAGCTCGAGGCGATAGACCCTGTCCACCACCAGCGCCGTAGTGCCGAGCACCAGCACGGTGCTGACGATCAGGACCACCATGATGCGCCACCCCTCCTGCAGCAGCAGCTCCTGATAGTTGACCACGGCCACCACGGCGGGGACGAAGAAGAGCAGCATCTCCGCCAGCAGCCAGCGGGCCCCGGCACTGAACCACTGGGCCTTGACCACTCCGAGCAGGATGCAGACCAGCAGCAGCAACATGCCGGTGAGGTTGGCGGGCAGGGGCAGGTGCAAGGTGCGCACTGCGATGTCGGCCAGCAACCAGATGGCCGCCAGCAGGGCGATTTGGAAGGGGGTTTGCAACCAGCGAAGGCAGAGGGTTTTCATGGCAAGCGTCTTTCTGTGAACCTGCTCACAGTATAGAGAGGGACCAAACCTGCAAAAAATGAATTTAAATTATCAAAATCATGCCAAAGAGGCATGATTTAGCCAGCCATCCCCGTCAAGAGAGCACCATGGATATTCGAGCCCTGCGTTACTTCGTCGAGCTGGTGCGGGAGCAGAGCTTTACCCGCGCCTCCGAGAAGCTGTTCGTCACCCAGCCCACCATCAGCAAAATGATCCGCAACATGGAAGAGGAGCTGGGCCAGCCCCTGCTGAGCCGGGTCGGCCGCCGCTTCACCCTGACCGACAGCGGCCAGGTGCTGTTCAATCGGGCCCAGACCATCCTGGCGGAGATGCAGCAGCTGGAGGCGGAGCTGGCGGATCTGCAGAGCCTGCAATCCGGGCGTCTTGCTCTCGGCATCCCGCCCATGGTGGGCCATGTCTATGCGGATCTCATCCGTACCTATCGCAGCCGCTACCCCGGTGTGGAGCTCTCCATCGTCGAATATGGCGGGCGGCGCATCGAGCAGGCGGTGCTGGCGGGGGAGCTGGATCTCGCCATCACCATGCTGCCGACCAGGGAAGAGGGGGCCCTCTGCGCCCTGGATCTGGACAGTTACCCCATCCGGGTGGTGCTACCGGACCTGCCCCGCTGGCGCGAGGGGGGCGAGATCCGGCTGGAGGCTCTGCGGGACGAACCCTTCCTGCTCTATACCCAGGCCTTCACCCTGAGCGAGCGGCTGGAGCAGGCCTGCGAGCAAGCCGGGTTCGTGCCCCAGGTGGCGGCCCGCAGCAGCCAGTGGGACTTCCTCACCGCCATGGTGCGAAGCGGCATGGGGGTCGCTTTTCTGCCGGAGCCCATCTGCCGGCGGCTAACGCCGGACGGCCTGGTGTTGCGCCCTCTGGCCCCGGCGCTGAGCTGGCGGCTCGGGGTGATCTGGCCAGGGGATCGCTACCTCTCCCGCACCGCCGAGGCCTGGCTTGCCCTGTGCCGCGAGCAGGGCTGAAGAGCGGGTCTGGGGTTAGGGGGTCCCCGGTGACGCCATGCCTGTGACGAAGCGGGCATAGGCTGCGGAGTGTCGCACCTCCTCAATCTCGTCCCACACCTGTTGGCTGAGATCGGGGTGGGCTTGATGGAAGGGGTGGGAGAAGATGAGGTAGTAGGGTTTTTCGACCAGGGGAGGGATGATCCGCTCGAGTGTGGCCTGCAACTGCGGGTGGGCGGCCAGGGTCCGTTCTGCGACCCCGGTTTGCAGGGCGGCGGCAACGGCGCGCTGCATCGCGACCTTCTTGAGCAGGATCAGTGGCTCCCTGCTGGAGTCATCCACCCTGACACCGCTCTCCCGCAGTTGGGCGACGATGGAGAAACCGGACTGCGCCGCAATGACGCCATGGGCGACGAGCTGCCGGCCATCCCAGCGAACCTGTCCGCCTTTTGGCTGGTAGAGGCTGTAGCTCTCGGTGAGCAGGCGCTTGGCGGGATCAGGTGCTCCGTGTCGCATGGGATAGACCCCTATGGTGCGAGCACGCTCTTCGCTGTAGCTCAGCTTGACGGCGGCATCGAGCTGGCCCTGGCTGACGAGGGAGAGGCAGCGTTTCCAGGGCAGGGGGGTGAGAATGATGGGATGCCCGATCCGGTTTGCCACCTCCTTGAGGTGGAACTGCACTATCCCCTCGCCGGACATCAGCAACCAGGGAGGCGAATCACTGTTCTCCATGCAGGCACGAATGCTGCCGGGGGCGGCCATGACGCAGGTCGGCAGCAACCAGAGCAGCAGCGCCAGGCAGAGAGTGCGCAAGGGGAGCCTGCCTGACAGGGGAGAACCGGCGAGCCAGTCAGGGAGCGATGCCAAAGTCATCCCTCATCGGGTCATAGAGATAGGAGCGGTAGTCGGTGCTCTCGTCGGGCAACTGCGGGTTGGTCAGCCGGAAGATCTGGCGTGAATCGAGCCGGGCAAAGACCAGGGAAGGCTGGAAATGATGGCGCCAGAGGCGCTGCAGGGAGCCATCTTTCCAGGCCAGTTGCAGGCCGCGCAAAAGGCGCTCGCGCTCCTTGCTGTAGGTGGCGTGGCTATAGAGGGAGTGGATGAGCGGATAGAAGAGGGCGACATGGCTATCCACGGTCAGCCCCGGCAGGCCGGGTCTGTGGTTTTTCCACTCGCTCAATATCTCGTTGGCACCACGGCAGAAGAGATCGATCCGGCCACGGGCCACCAGGCGAAACAGTGACTCATAGTTATCCACCTCCTGCACCCTGAAGCCGTTGTAGCGCAGGATGTCGGCATCCCGCCAGCCGGTGCCCACCCCTTGCGTGAACTGCTGCAACTGGGACAGGGTGTGAACCCCGGCCAGGGCCTGGGCACGGGCGCTGCCGACAAAACAGACCCGGTAGCCGAGCACACCCAGATCGATGGGGAAGGGGACCAGGGTGACGCCGGGTTGAGGGATCTCCTGGGGCCAGCTGTCGACGATGAAGAGGGCATTCTTGCCCGGCGTTTGCACTTCGAGCCGCATCCTCGCCTTGTTCATCCTGATGGCGTCGAGCAGTTCATAGTCGCCGTAATCGGGCCGTGTTTTCTCCAGCGCCAGCCGCATCGCCGCCCGGTAATAATTCATGCGGACATCCTGTTGGGTTTCCCCTGTGATCAGGGTGAAGCGGGTGGCCGCCATCGTGAGGGACGGGAGGGAGAGGGCGAGCAAAAGGAGCAGGGTTCGATGCATCTTGACCGGGTTCGGCAACGGGATTGTGCCCAGTATAGACGGGCCATTCCCGTCGACACAGCGCTATCAGGCTCTGGCAGATCTGACCTCTTGAGAAGGGGGTCATGCGGATTTCATCAAGAGACCCAGGCGACGACATAGCTGGCGCAACGTCTGGTTGTCGAGGCAGCCAAAGCCGAGCAGCCACCCTTCCAGCGTCGGCGGGCCCAGGTAGAACTGGCCCAGATGGCGCAGCCCCAGCCCGCAGGCGTTGGCGGCATCGGTCCAGCGCACCTCTCCACCGGGGGGCAGCAGCACGGCGCACTGCAGGCCGGCACCGCTGTGGATGGGGGTGAGCCCCGGGCAGTGCTCGGCCAGTTCCGCCAGCAGCAGATCCCGTCTGCTCTGGTAGAGGAGGCGGCTCTGGCGCAGGTGGGTGGCGAAGTGCCCGCCCCGGATGAAGTCTGCCGTGACCGCTTGCTGCAACTGGTTGCTGTGGCCGTCGACGGCGGCCCGGGCGCGGCAGAAGGAGTCCATCAGCGGCCTGGGCAGCACCAGGTAGGCGAGGCGCAGCGAGCCGAACAGCACCTTGCTGAAGGTGCCCACATAGATCACCCGCCCCTGGCCGTCGAGCCCCTGCAGGGCGGGCAGGGGACGCTGATCATACTGGTACTCCCCGTCGTAATCGTCCTCCAGGATCCAGGCGCCGTGACGCTCTGCCTCGGCCAGCAGCGCCATGCGGCGGGGCAGGCTCATGGGGACGCCAAGGGGATACTGGTGTGCCGGGGTGCAGTAGATGAGGCGAGGTGCCGGGTGATCCCCATGAGGGTTGAGCCCCTCTTCATCCACCGGCACCGGATGTACCCGGGCACCGGCGCTCTCCATGGCGGTGCGAGCCCCGGGATAACCGGGGTCTTCCACCCAGACGGTGTCACCGGCATCGATGAGCAACTGGGTCGCCAGCAGGATCCCCTGCTGGGAGCTGGTGAGGATCAGGATCTGATCCGGCTCGCACACCACGCCGCGTGACTGCACCAGATAGCTGCTGATGGCGGCGCGAAGTTCCCCAAGCCCCTGGGGATCCCCGTAGTTCATCCAGTCGCTGGCGCGCTGGCGCCACTGTTGCTGCATCAGCCGACCCCAGAGTGCCTGGGGGAAGAGACGGGGATCCGGCTGGCTGGAAGCAAAGGTGGTGCCCACCTCGGGCACGTCGTGACAGGCGCCACCCAGGGCCATCTCCTGGCCGCGACGGGAGAGGCCAGCCGCTGACTGGGGCGGGCGCGGCGCGGGGCGCACCGCCGCCAGGGCGACAAAGCTGCCGGCGCCCACCTTGCGCACCAGATACCCCTCCGCCTCAAGCCGGCCATAGGCCAGTTCCACCGTGCTGCGGGAGATACCGAGATCCCGGGCCAGGAGACGGCTGGCGGGCAGGCGGCTGTGCAGGGGCAGGTGGCCCGCCAGGATGGCCTCGCGCAGGGTACGCACCAGTTGTTCGTGCAGGGGCAGATCCCCTTGCTGCTGGCTGGCGAAGAGCGTTGGCAGAACGGTCATGATGCGCTCCCGTTGGCTCGGAGGTTGTACCTCTTTCGAGGCATGGATCCTGCCCGCAGGGCATGGCGCGGCAGTGGGGCTGGCGACCGACGGGCAGAGCGGGTGGGGTGGATGGTCATGGTGGCGGCTCGATGAAATTGGTCTGCCCATATTGGCAAAATTGGTCGGCGTGGCAAGGCCATTTTGTCGCTACATTGGTGGTCACAGGGTGGCGCCAGCGGGCGGCACGGATTGGCAACACAAGGAGTCTGCATGTCGGAATACAGTGCCACCATCAGTTGGCAGCGGGGGGAGCACGAGCCCTTCGTCGATCAGCGTTACAGCCGGTCCCATGAGTGGGCGTTTGATGGCGGGGTCAGGGTGCCGGCCTCCTCCTCTCCCCATGTGGTGCCGCTGCCTTACTCGGTGGCGGAACATGTGGACCCGGAAGAGGCGTTTGTGGCGGCCCTCTCCAGTTGCCACATGCTCACCTTTCTCTGGCTGGCGGCGAAGGCGGGCTATCGGGTAGAGAGCTACCGGGACGAAGCGGTCGGCATCATGGCGAAAAACGGGCAAGGTCGCCTCGCCATGACCCGGGTCACCCTGCGTCCCAGGGTGATCTTCGGGGGAGAGCAGGAGCCCGCCCTGGCCGATTTGGAGCAGTTGCACCACCAGGCCCATGAGGAGTGCTTCATCGCCAACTCGGTCAACACCGTCGTCACCACAGAGATCGTCATCTAGTCATCAGGAGCGTTCAGGATGAGTCATGTATTGAGCACAGGGGTGGCAGGGGCCGCCGAAGCCAGCGCCTTTTTCGAGGCCCAACTGAAGTTTCGTACCGATCCGGCGGATCTGGCCGCCGATCTGCTGGCCGGGGTGGCGGGCATCGTGGTCATCGATACCCGCTCCCCCGCACACTATGCCGAGGGGCACATTCCCGGCGCCATCTCCTTCCCCCACAGGACCATGACGGCGTCGACCACGGCGGTACTGGACCGAAACCTGGTGTATGTCTGCTATTGCGACGGCATCGGCTGCAACGGTTCGACCCAGGGGGCTTACAAGCTGGCGTCCCTCGGGTTTGAGGTCAAGGAGTTGATAGGGGGTCTGCACTGGTGGCGTCAGGACGGTTTCGCCGTCGCCACGGGCAGCGAGCCCGGAGTGCTGCTGGAAGGGGGAATTGCCTGTGCCTGTTGAACGTTGTAATGAGGGGGGCGACGCCTCCCTGTCCGGCGCCGCCCTTTTCAACGACTTTGGGCAGCCTCTGGGGCGTGCGCTGCCAGAATGGCGCGGCGCCGAGTTCCCTCCCCACCGCGCACTGCATGGCTGGGGCTGTCGTCTCGAGCCCCTTGATCCCGAGCGCCACCTGGGGGATCTGTGGCAGGCATTCAGTGCCGACAGCGGGGCCATGTGGACTTACCTGACCAGCGGCCCTTTCGCGGACGAGGTCGCCATGGGGGTCTGGCTGCGGGAGGTCGCCACCAAGCGGGATCCCCAGTTCTACGGCATCATCGACGAGGGGAGCGGACGGGCGCTGGGGCTGGCGAGCTACCTGCGCATCGATCCCCTGGCGGGCAGCATCGAGGTGGGCTGGCTGCACTTCTCCCCCGCCATGCAGCAGTCACGGCTGGCGACGGCGGCCATGGTGTTGATGATGGCCAATGCCTTTGCTCTGGGATACCGGCGCTACGAGTGGAAGTGCAATGCCCTGAACCTGCCTTCGCGCCAGGCGGCCCTGCGCCTCGGCTTTCACTATGAGGGGACCTTCCGTCAGGCGCGGGTGGACAAGGGACACAACCGGGATACGGCCTGGTTCTCCGTCATCGACAGCGAGTGGCCCGCCCTGAAAGGGTGCTTCGAGCGCTGGCTGGAGGACGGCAACTTCGACCATGCCGGGCGTCAGCGTCGCCGACTCTCCGAACTGACCGCCGCCTGCCGCTCTGGGGCGTGTTGAGGGCGGCAGATCACCCGCCGGGATGGGCGGCTCCCGGTCGGGTTCCTTGGGCGCTTCGCACGCAAGGCGCCAGATCCGACATCCAGACGCAAGAGGCGCCAGTCATGGCGCCTCTTTTGTTTGTTCAGTCGTGATGATCGCCGATGGGGGCCGCAATCCAGTTCATCAGCCGGACCATGTCCCCGGGGGCCACGCCGACCGAGAGCCCCCGCTTGCCACCGCTCACCAGGATCTCGTCGAAGGCCATGGCGGAGTCGTCCAGCACGGTGGGCAGCAGCTTCTTCTGGGCCAGGGGGCTGATGCCGCCCACCTTGTAGCCGGTCAGCTTTTCGGCTTCCGCCGGCTTCATCATCTCCACCTTCTTGAGCCCGGTGGCCTTGGCGAGCTGCTTGAGGCTGCACATGCCCGAGGAGGGCACGATGGCCACCACCGCCTGCTTGTCGTGATGGGCGAGCAGGGTCTTGAACACCTGCGCCTCAGGCAGACCCAGCTGGGTAGCGGCATGCTTGCCGAAGTCGTCGTGGGCTTCGCACTCGTAGGGGTAGAGCCTGTGGGGGATCTTGAGCTTTTTCAGCAAGTTGATGGCGGGTGTCATGGGGTCTCCTCGAACCGTGGCAAGGCCAGACAGTCTGCGCCCGGGAGCCGGATGTGGCAAGAACCAGTCTTCACACCCAATCGGGGCCTGTGTTAGCGTAACCGGGTGCCGGATCCTATGATTTGGGCACTTGTCCCCGCATTCCAATGCAATGCGCCGGCGATCGAAAGGAATCGTAGCCATGAATACCACAGCACTTTGCGCTCGCGATATCGACGCGATGGATCGATATGAGACCCTCGCCAGGCTGACCGCCCTTGATCGGGCCTATGGCATGGTCGAGTTCGATCTCGATGGTCGCATGGTGTCGGTCAATCCCCTGTTTTGCGACATGCTGGGTTATCCCCCCGAAGCGCTGTTGGGCCAGTCCCATCTCATGCTCTTGCCGCCGGATCTGCAGGCCGAGCATGATCTCTTCTGGCAGAGGGTATTGGGTGGCGAGATCCAGTCGGGGGAGTTTCGCCGGGTCAGGCAAGGTGGCAACCCCCTCTGGCTCCATGCCACCTACATGCCCGTGACCGACGAGGCAGGCATCCTGTTGGGGGTGGTCAAGCTGGCGCACGACATTACCTCGGCTGTGATGGCCAAGCAGCGGGTCGAGCAGCAGAGCCAGCTGTTTGACATCGTGGTGGCCGCTCACCAGAGTTTTCTGCTCGATCGCAATCTCGGCTCCGCCTGCGATACCGTCTTCGAGCGCCTGCTGAGCGTGAGCGAGAGCTCCTATGGTTTCATCGGCATCATCCAGTACGAGGATGGTCGTCCCAGTCTCTATGTCCCCTCCATCTCCAATGTCTCCTGGGACGAGGCGACCCACGCCTGGTATGAGCAGCAGCGCCAGAGCCGGGGCGGGCTCATCTTCAGCAAGCTCGACAACCTGTTTGGGCACGTGGTGACCCACAATACCCTGGTGTGCTGCAACGATTTACCGAGCCATCCAGCCAGTCGCGGTGTTTCCCCCCGTGGTCATCCGCACCTGGAGAGCTTCCTCGGCATTCCCATCCGCCACAAGGGGGAGGCGATCGGCATGATCGCCCTGGCCAACCGCCCGGGCGGCTTTGACGAGACCCATGTCAGCCTGCTCGAGCCCCTCACCACGGCCCTTGGCACCCTTATCCACGCCCGCAACCTGGAGGACGAGCGCAGCCGCATGGAGCGGGTGCTGCGCTTCAACGCCGAGCACGACTTCTTGACCAAGCTGCCCAACCGCAGCAGCTTTTTCCAGCAGGCCAACGTGTTGCTGGATCACGTCCAGCACCATCCTGCCGAAGGGGAGGCCTGCTGCCTGGCCTTGATAGATATCGACTTCTTCAAACAAATCAATGATGTATATGGACACCTTGCCGGAGATGCCGTGCTGGCGTCGCTGGCGGGGCTCCTGATGCAGGCGGTACGCAGCAAGGATCTGGTGGCGCGATTTGGCGGGGAGGAGTTCATCCTGCTGCTGCGGGGCACGACCCTGGAGGAGGCCCACACCATCATGGAGCGCATCCGGCGCCAGGTGGAGCAGCACACCTTCCTGTACCAGCACCAGGCGATCACCGTCACCATCAGCGTGGGGCTCACACCCTATCAGATGAGCTACAGGCGTATGGATGACTGGCTTCAGTGCGTGGATCAGCGACTTTACGAGGCAAAACGTCGTGGTCGCAACCAGGTCTCCTAATGAAAGGCTATATCGCGAAATAAAACAGGGCGCCATCATGGCGCCCTGTTTGTTGTGGATGCTTTTTTCCCTTAGAGGGGGCTGTGCTGGCGGCAATATCGGGATCCCCGTGCCCGGCAGGGATGAAAAAGGGCGCCGGGGCGCCCTTGTTTGCAACGGTCCGGGATCAGCCGGTGTTGCGCATGCCGGCGGCGATGCCGGCGATGGTGACCATCAGCGCCTGATCCAGCTCGGGGTGCAGGGTCTCCGGGTGGTTGCGGGAGCGATTGAGCAGCTCGGCCTGCAGCACGTTGAGCGGGTCGGTGTAGGGGTTGCGCAGCTTGATGGACTCCTTGATCCAGGGCTGATCGTCCAGCAGGTCGCCCTGCGGGCGCAGTTTCAGCACCACCTCGATGGAGTCGGCAAGCTCCTGACGCAGCTGCTTGCCGAGTGCCCACAGGTTCTCCGGCACCAGGCGGGTGTCATAGTATTCCGCCAGCCAGAGGTCAGCCTTGAGGAACACCATCTCCAGCATTTCGAGACGGGTGCGGAAGAAGGGCCACTGGCGGCTCATCTCGTCCAGCACGCTCTTCTGGCCGTCGTCGATGGCCTGTTGCAATCCCTTGTGGGCGCCGAGCCAGGCCGGCAGCATCAGCCGGTTCTGGGTCCAGGCGAAGATCCAGGGGATGGCGCGCAGGCTCTCGACACCGCCGTTGGGCTTGCGCTTGGCGGGGCGGGAACCGAGCGGCAGCTTGCCGAGCTCCATCTCCGGGGTGGCGGCACGGAAGTAGGGCACGAAGTCCGGGTGACCGCGCACGATACTGCGGTAGTGATCGCAGGAGACAGACGCCAGCTGCTCCATCACGGCGCGCCAGCTCTCTTTCGGCTTGGGCGGCGGCAGCAGGTTCCCCTCCAGCACGGCGCTGGTGTAGAGGTTCAGGCTCTGGATGGCCACCTTCGGCAGGCCGAACTTGAAGCGGATCATCTCTCCCTGTTCGGTGACCCGCAGGCCGCCGCGCAGGGATCCCGGGGGTTGGGAGAGGATCGCCTGATGGGCGGGGGCGCCGCCACGGCCGACGGTACCGCCACGGCCATGGAACAGGGTGAGGCGGATGTTGTTGGCTTCAGCCAGCGCCACCAGGGATTCCATGGCGGCGTACTGGGCCCAGCCAGCGGCCATCATGCCCGCATCCTTGGCGGAGTCGGAGTAGCCGATCATCACGTACTGACGGCCCTGGATGTAACCGCGATACCAGTCCACCGACAGCAGGCGTTCCATCACGGCGGTGCCCGCCATCAGGTCTTCCTGGGTCTCGAACAGCGGGGCAACCGGCATGCGGAACTTGCAGCCAGCTTCCTTCAGTAACAGCTGGACCGCCAAGACATCGGACGGGGCACCGGCCATGGAGATGATGTAGATGCCGAACGCATCGGGGTCGTGCTGGGCGATGACGCGACAGGTGTCGATGGTCTCGCGGGTCTCGGCACTGGGATCCCAGTCGCTCGGGATGAGGGGGCGGCGGGAGTTCAGCTCGCGCAGCAGGAAGGCCTGCTTGTCCTCTTCGCTCCACTCGGCGTAGTCGCCCACACCCAGGTAGCGGGTCAGCTCGGAGAAGACCTGGCCGTGACGCTCGCCATCCTGACGGATGTCCAGCTTGACCAGGTGGATGCCGAAGCAGGCCAGCTTGCGCAGCACGTCCAGCAGCATGCCGTCGGCGATGTTGCCCATGCCGCAGGCGTGCAGGGAGTGGTAGCAGAGCTCCAGGGGCTCGCGCAGCTGGGCGGTGCTCTTGACCAGATCCCGGCTCTCGCTCGCCTGGCCCTGTACCTTGGCGGTCAGGTACTCCTGGGTCTCGCGCAGTTGCTCGCGCAGCTCGCGTACCAGGGCGCGATAGGGCTCGGGATTGTCGCCGACCCTGGCACGCACGGCGTCGGTGCAATCGGCCATGGAGAGCTCGGAGGTGAGCTCCTTGATGTCCTTGTAGAACAGGCTCACCGCCATCCAGCGGCCCAGCTCCAGCACTTCGGCGGTCACCTTGGCGGTGACGAAGGGGTTGCCGTCGCGGTCACCGCCCATCCAGGAGGTGAACTTGACCGGCGCGGCGTCCAGCGGCAGCCGCACACCCAGATGGTGTTGCAGGCGCTCGTCCAGATTGCGCATGAATTCGGGGATGGCCGGCCACAGGCTGTTTTCCACCACGGCGAAGCCCCACTTGGCTTCGTCCACCGGGGTCGGGCGCTGTTCGCGGATCTCGTTGGTGTGCCAGGCCTGGTTGACCAGTTGCTCGATGCGACTCTGGATCTTGTCCCGCTCGCGGGGCAGCAGATCGGAGAGTTCCAGGGCCTCGAGGCAGTCGTTGAGCTGCACGTGCTTGTGGATCAGGGTACGACGGGTCACCTCGGTGGGGTGAGCGGTCAGCACCAGATCGATGTCCAGCTCGCGCACGGCCTGGATGATGGCCTCCTGGGACAGGTTGGAGGCTTTCAGCTTGTCGAACATCTGCTCCAGCGGGTCCGGGGTGCAGACCTGCTCTTCGCAGCGACGGGAGATGGTGTGGAACTGCTCCGCCACGTTCGCCAGGTTGAGGAACTGGCTGAAGGCACGGGCCACGGGCAGCAGTTCGTCATCGGAGAGGGTACGCAGGGTGTCGAGCAGGCGCTCTCTGTCTGCCTCGTTCCCCTTGCGGGAAGACTTGGCCAGTTGGCGAATGGTCTCAATCTTGTCGAGGAAGGCCTGCCCCTGATGATCCTTGATGGATTTCCCCAGCAGTTGGCCCAACATGCCTACGTTGGCCCGTAGTGCGGCGTACTTTTCGTTCATTCCACATCCTTATTTTGTTGGTGCCTCCTGACCTTCCAGGCGGGAGGCGACCTCACTTATTGTTGTGCGATTACAACATATGCTCCGTCATCTTAGGGGGACAATCTACCCAGATTGTCTGCGCAAGGTCAAATAACAAGCCGATTCAGAACATGTATTTCCCTCACCTGTCCCAAGGCGCCTGTCATGTAACTTACTTACATCCCTGTTTGGCTAGACGCAGAAGCGCCGGATCAGGTGCTGCAGCACCGCCGTGGTCGGTTTGACGAACGACAGATCCAGGTATTCATCGGGCTGGTGGGCCTGGGTGATATGGCCTGGGCCCATCACTATGGTCTCGCAACCCAGCTGCTGGATAAAGGGGGCTTCGGTGCAATAGTTCACGGACTCGGCGGCCCGGCCGCTCGCCTTTTCCGCCTCCCGCACCAGCTCGGAGTCATCCTGGCAGGCATAGGCCGGAATGGGTTCGTGCAGGTGCTGCAGGTGCAGGCAGCCGGGCTGGTGGATCTCGATGGGGGAGAGCGCCTCTTTCAGCATGCCCATCAGCTCGTCGGGACCCACCTGCGGGGTGGGACGCATGTCGATGTGCAGCTCGCAGCAGCCGCAGATGCGGTTCGGGCTATCGCCCCCCTGGATGTAGCCGAGGTTCAGGGTGGGCTGGGGCACGGCGAAGCGGTGATCCGCGTACTTCTCCTTCAAATCCTGCTGGAGCCTGAGCACCTGACCCATGGCCTTGTGCATGATCTCCATGGCATTGACGCCGTTGGCGGGATCCGAACTGTGGCCGCTTCGGCCTGTGATGCGAATGGCTTCCGACATGTGGCCCTTGTGGGCCACCACGGGCACCAGCCCGGTGGGTTCGCCGATCACCGCGTAGTCGGGTTTGAGTTCGGCTGCGGCGGCGATGGCGCGGGCCCCGGCCATGGTGGTCTCTTCATCGGCGGTGGCCAGGATGCGCAGCGGCTTGCTCAGGGTCTTGAGGTCGACCTCCTTGAGCGCTTCCACGATAAAGGCGAAGAAGCCCTTCATGTCGATGGTGCCGAGCCCGTACAGGCGGTTGCCCTCTTCGGTCACCTTGAAGGGATCCTTTGTCCAGGCTCCTTCATCGAAGGGAACCGTATCCGTGTGACCCGCCAGCAGCAGCCCCCCTTCTCCCTGACCATAGGTCGCCACCAGGTTGAACTTGCCCGGCAGATCCGGCAGGGCCGTCACCTCGCACTGGAATCCAAGCTGGCCGAACCAGTCGGCCAGCAGCCGGATCACCGCCTCGTTGCTCTGATCCCAGCGAGTATCCGTGCTGCTGATAGAGGGAATCGCAATAATATTCTTATAAAGTGAAAAAAAATCCAGTTTGGCCATCAGCTCCTCCTTGCGTCCCCGGAGTGTTTCTGTTAGAAAATACAAATGCAAAGTGAGTGCATGAATATTCTGTTCGAGTGCTCATCGACAAGGCCTCTAGTTGTAAGGGAAAGTTAATGTTCTGTCACCTGATCTGTAACCGACGACGCATATCCGCCTGAATTGCCCCTCCGCACTCGTTGCATCAAAGGGGCGATAGCTGACCCCTTGCACCGCAGCACCATGCTGTGAATTTCGAACCCAGACTTGGAATACTCAAACATGCTTAAGACCGTTATCGTCGGTGCCAGTGGCTACGCGGGGGCCGAACTGGCCGCTCTGGTCCAGAACCATCCACAACTCGAGCTGTTCGGCCTCTATGTTTCCGCCGGCAGCCAGGACGCCCACAAGCGCTTCTCTTCCCTGCATCCCCAATGGGTGGGCAAGCTGGATCAGCCGCTGCTGCCCCTGGACGAAGACGGCATGACCCGGATCCTGACCCAGGCCGATCTGGTGGTGCTGGCCACTGCTCACGAGGTGAGTGCGGAACTCGCGCCCAAGTTCCTGGCCAAGGGGTTGCCGGTGTTCGATCTCTCCGGTGCCTTCCGGGTCAACGACCAGCAGTTCTACTCCTCCTTCTACGGCTTCACCCACGAGAATGAGCAGTGGCTGGAGCAGGCCGCCTACGGTCTGGCCGAGTGGAATGCCGATGCCGTCAAGGCCGCCCAGCTGATTGCCGTACCGGGATGCTACCCGACCGCCTCCCTGTGCGCCCTCAAGCCGCTGCAACAGGCCGGGCTGATTGCCCAGGGGTGGCAGCCCATCATCAATGCGGTTTCCGGCGTCTCCGGGGCCGGTCGCAAGGCCGCCATCAACACCAGTTTCTGCGAAGTGAGCCTCAATCCCTACGGCACCTTCAATCACAGGCACCAGCCGGAGATCAGCCACCACCTCGGCAAGGAGGTGCTGTTCCAGCCCCACCTCGGCAACTATGTGCGGGGCATCCTGGCCACCATCTATGTGCAACTGGCTGAAGGGGTGACGCACACCCAGGTGGATCAGGCCTACCTCAAGGCCTACGAAGGCAAGCCGCTGGTACGCCTCACCGGCCAGATGCCCTCCATCCGCGGCGTGGCGAGCACGCCCTACTGCGACATCGCCTGGCAGCAGCAGGGCAGCATGCTGGTGGTGGTTTCTGCCATCGACAACCTGCTCAAGGGGGCCGCCTCGCAAGCCATGCAGTGCATAAATATCAAGTTTGGTTTTGAACCGGCCACCGGCCTGATTTAACGCTTTAAGAAAGGATCGAGAAGATGGACAAGCAGACGCTGGTAATCAAGTTGGGTGGTGCCCTGATCGAGAACGACGAGGCCCTGACCGCCCTGTTCGCCACCCTGAAGACCTTCCTGGATGATCAGCACCGTCCTCTGGTGCTGGTGCACGGTGGTGGCTGCCTGGTGGACGACCTGCTCAAGGGGTTGGGCATGACCTCCACCAAGAAGAACGGCCTGCGGGTGACCCCGTTCGAGCAGATCCCCGTGATTGCCGGTGCCCTGGCCGGGACCGCCAACAAGATGATGATGGCCAAGGCCATCTCCACCGGCATTCCTGCTGTGGGTCTGTGCCTCGCCGACGGCGGTCTGTGCCAGGTGACCCGGCTCGATCCGGATCTCGGTGCGGTCGGTGACTGCAAACCGGGCAACCCGGCGCTGGTGGCCGGCATCCTGGGGCAGGGCTTCCTGCCGGTGGTGAGCTCCATCGGCATTACCGCCGACGGACAGATGATGAACGTCAATGCGGATCAGGCGGCCACCGCCATCGCCGAAGCGCTGGGCGCCGATCTGGTGATGCTGTCGGATGTGAGCGGCATTCTGGATGGCAAGGGCAAGCTGGTGCCGCAACTGGACAAGCAGAGCGCGCTGGACCTGATGGAGAAGGGCGTTATCACGGACGGCATGGCCGTCAAGGTGAAAGCCGCCCTGCACGCCGCCGAAACCCTGGGCAAGCCGGTCTGTGTCGCCAGCTGGCGCTACCCGGATCAGCTGCTCAAGCTGCTGGCTGGCGGCGCGGTCGGCACCCAGGTCACCCTCTGATCTCCACCGGGAAAAGGACAATCCGATGCAACATCTTCTGAAAGACAGTGATTTAAGCAAGGCCCAGATCGAGGCGCTGCTGGCGCTTGGCAAGGCGGTCAAGGCCGATCCGAAGAAATACAGCCAGGCCCTGGCGGGCAAGAGCGTGGTCACCCTGTTCGAGAAGCCCTCCCTGCGTACCCGGGTCACCTTCGACATCGGCATCGCCAAACTGGGTGGTCACAGCGTCTATCTGGATCAGCAGAACGGGGCGCTCGGCAAGCGGGAGTCGGTGAAGGATTTCGCCAGCAACCTGTCCCGCTGGTGTGACGCCATCGTCGCCCGGGTGTTCGATCACCAGACCCTGGTCGAGCTGGCCGAGTTCGGCTCGGTGCCTGTGGTCAACAGCCTGTGCAACCTCTACCACCCCTGCCAGGGGCTGGCGGATTTCATGACCATCAGCGAGCACTACAGCGACCTGTCCAAGGTGAAGCTGGCCTATCTCGGCGATGGCAACAACGTGAGCCACTCCCTGCTGCTGCTGGGGGCGACCCTCGGCACCGACGTGACCCTGGTCTGCCCGAAAGGTCATGGCCCGGATACCCAGATCTTCCTGCAGGCCCAGGCGCTGGCAGCTCAATCTGGCGCGACCATTCACATCAGCGATGATGTCGCGGATATCGAAGGCTTTGACGTGGTTTATACCGATACCTGGGTTTCCATGGGTGACAACACACCAATGGAGCAGGTAAAAGATATCTTCATGCCTTATCAGATCAACCAGGCCCTGCTCGATCGGACCGGTATCCAGCACGTGCTGCACTGCCAGCCGGCCCACCGGGAGCTGGAGATCACCTCGGAGGTCATGGACGGTCCAGCCTCCCTCATCATGGATGAGGCAGAAAACCGGATGCATATCCAGAACGCCGTGCTGCTGATCCTGTTCGGACAGGGCCAGAAGTAATCCGGCAACCGACCCGGAATCACCCCTTTTTATCGAATCATCACGGAGAGAAGTAAATGAGCGGAATCAACAAGATCGTACTGGCTTACTCGGGCGGACTGGATACCTCGGCCATCATTCCCTGGCTGAAGGAGCACTATGACGCTGAAATCATCGCCTTTGTCGCCGACGTGGGCCAGGAGCGTGACGATCTGGAAGGGATCGAGCAGAAGGCCATCGCCTCCGGCGCGGTCAAGTGCATCGTCAAGGATCTGCGGGAAGAGTTCGTCAAAGAGTACGTCTACCCGACCCTGAAGACCGGCGCCGTCTATGAAGGCACCTACCTGCTGGGCACCTCCATGGCCCGTCCGGTGATCGCCAAGGCCATGGTCGAGGCTGCCCTGGCGGAAGGGGCTGATGCCATCTCCCACGGTTGCACCGGCAAGGGCAACGACCAGGTGCGGTTCGAAGGGGCGGTAGCTGCCCTGGCGCCCCAGCTGAAAGTGATCGCCCCCTGGCGGTTGTGGGACATGCGTTCCCGGGAAGATCTGCTGGCCTATCTGGAAGCCCGCAACATCCCCTGCAAGGCGACCCTGAAGAAGATCTACAGCCGCGACGCCAACGCCTGGCACATCTCCACCGAGGGTGGCGAGCTGGAGAGCACCTGGAACGAGCCGTCCGAAGCCGTCTGGCAGTGGACCGTCTCTGCAGAGGATGCCCCGAACGAGCCGGAATACGTCAAGCTGACCGTGGCCAAGGGCGAAGTGGTCGCCGTTGACGACCAGCCGCTCAGCCCGCACCAGATCCTGACTACCCTGAACGAGCGTGCCGGCAAGCACGGCGTGGGCCGGATCGACATCACCGAGAACCGGATGGTGGGCATGAAGTCCCGTGGCTGCTACGAGACCCCGGGTGGTACCGTGATGGTTGCCGCACTGCGCGCCGTGGAAGAGCTGGTACTGGACAGACCGACCCGCGCCTGGCGGGAAAAGCTGGGCGCCGAGTTCTCCCACCTGGTATATGACGGTCGCTGGTTCACCCCGCTGTGCAAGGCCATTGTCGCCTCCGCCAACGCCATCGCCGAGGAGCTCGACGGTGAAGTGGTGCTGAAGATGTACAAGGGTCAGGTCACCGCGGTGCAGAAGAAGTCGCCGAACAGCCTCTACTCCGAAGACTTCGCCACCTTCGGCGCCGACGAAGTGTACGACCAGAGCCATGCCGAAGGCTTCATCCGTCTCTACACCCTGGCGAGCCGGATCCGCGCCATGAAAGAGCAGCATCAAGCCATCGGTGGCGACCATACCCACGGCTAAGCAAGCGCTATCACCCGTTGATACGAGGGGGCATGGCCCCCTCTTTTACAGGCAGAGAGGCCCTTTGCCATCCTCATCGGGTGTGACAAGAGCGGCTGCGCCCTGGCCGCTTCTGTGAGATAACAGGCTCGTAGAAAAACAGGGCAAGATTTCAAGTTCGACGGCGCAAGGCGCCGCCGACAACGCATTCAAGGAGAGCAGTATGGCACTTTGGGGTGGACGCTTCAGTCAGGGAGCCGATAGCCGGTTCAAGCAGTTCAACGATTCACTGCGGTTCGATTACCGTCTGGCGGAGCAGGATATTCAAGGCTCCATGGCCTGGGCCAAAGCGCTGGTCAAGGTGGGGGTGTTGACCGAGGGTGAACAGGCTCAGTTGCAGCAGGCGATGGAGGTACTGCTCGCCTCCGTGCAGCAGGATCCCCAGCAGATCCTGAACTCGGACGCCGAAGACATCCACTCCTGGGTCGAGAGCCAGCTCATCGACGCCGTCGGCGCCCTTGGCAAGAAGCTGCACACCGGTCGCTCGCGCAACGATCAGGTCGCCACTGACCTCAAACTCTGGTGCAAGGCACAGGGCGAGCTGCTGCTCGGCTCCATCACCGCCCTGCAACAGGGGCTGGTGGCCTCCGCCCGTGCCAACCAGGCCGCGGTACTGCCGGGTTACACCCACCTGCAGCGTGCCCAGCCGGTCACTTACGCCCACTGGGCCCTGGCCTATGTGGAGATGCTGGAGCGGGACCATTCCCGTCTGCAGGATGCCCTCAAGCGCCTCGACACCAGCCCGCTCGGCTGCGGCGCCCTGGCGGGCACCGCCTATGCCATCGACCGGGAGGCGCTGGCGCTCGACATGGGCTTTGCCGGCGCCACCCGCAACAGCCTGGATTCGGTCTCCGACCGGGATCACGTGGTGGAGCTGATGCATGTCGCGTCGCTGTCCATGACCCACCTGTCGCGGTTTGCCGAAGACCTCATCTTCTACAACACCGGCGAGGCGGGCTTTGTCGAGCTCTCAGATGCGGTCACCTCCGGCTCGTCCCTGATGCCCCAGAAGAAGAACCCGGACGCGCTGGAGCTCATTCGTGGCAAGACCGGCCGGGTGGTCGGCGCCCAGATGGGTATGTTGATGAGCCTCAAGGCGTTGCCGCTGGCCTACAACAAGGACATGCAGGAAGACAAGGAAGGATTGTTCGACGCCCTCGACACCTGGCACGACTGCCTCGATATGGCGGCGCTGGTGCTGATCGATCTGAAGGTCAATGGCGAGCGCACCATGGCAGCGGCCCAGGGCGGCTATGCCAACGCCACCGAGCTGGCGGACTATCTGGTGGCCAAGGGCATCCCGTTCCGTGAGGCGCACCATATCGTCGGCGAGACCGTGGTCTATGCGATCCAGGTGAAAAAGCCCCTGGAAGAGCTCTCCCTCCCCGAGTTCCAGCGCTTCAGCCCCGTGGTGGGGGAGGATGTCTACCCGAACCTGGAGCTGGAAGCGACTCTGGCCAAGCGGGTTGCCAAGGGAGGCGTCGCTCGCGAGCAGATCGAATCGGCCCTCACCGCCGCCGAAGCCTGGCTGAGCAAGCGGGCGGGTTAAGCCAACCGGCTCGCCATGGGAACAAGAAGGCAGAACGGCAACCCCAGGGTTGCCGTTTTTTTATGGGTACGCCTCGGCGCCGTGGGGCGCGTTGACCAGGCGCTGTTCAGCCCCTGTGTCCGGCGCTGGCATGATGCACGGCGTCCGTGAGCAGTCGTTGCAACTGGCTCCTGGCCTCGTCGGTTTCATGGCTGGCAGTGAGCAGCACCACCCCCAGGGTGCCCGGTGAGGGCAGCACGCCGCCGAGGGTGGCGAGACTGGCCGGCATGCCGATGGGGGAACGCACCGTGATTCCTAGCCCGGCCTGCACGGCGGCCCAGATCCCGCCCAGGCTCTGGCTGGTGAAGGCGATCCGCCAGGGGATCCCGGCATCGTCGAGGGCGCGGATGGCCCGTGCCCGCATCAGGCAGGGGGCATCGAAGAGCACCAGGGGCAGGGGCTCCCCGCGCGCGAGCAAAGGGGCGAGGTCCCACTCGGGGTGGGCAATCCAGGCCAGTTGCACCACCTCGATGAGGGGAAGATCCTCCCGCTCTCCCTGTGGCTGCCAGGCGAGAGCCATGTCGAGGGTGCCCTCCCTGATCCCCTGCACCAGGGCCCCGTTGCGATCGATGCGGGTTGTCATGCGCAGGGCCGGGTGCTGACGACAGAGGGGCCCCAGCACGGCGGGGAGCAAGGATTCGCCGAAGTCCTCCTGCACCCCGAGCCGGATCTCCCCTTGCAGCAATTCCCCTTTGAGGGCGAGCACGGCTTCGTCATTGAGCGCCAGCAGCCGCTTGGCGTAGCCCAGCAGGCGCTCACCGCTGGCCGTCGGCACCAGGTGACGTCCCTGCTTCATGACCAGATCGGTGCCGCACTGCTGTTCGAGTTTTTTCAACTGGGCACTGACCGCCGAGGTGGAGCGGCACAGCCGCTGCGCCGCCAGCGCAAAGCTGCCGCACTCCAGCCCCAGCACATAGCTGCGCAGGGCATCGAGATCCAGGCTGGGGGGAAGGGGTGACATAACTATCCTTATAATCGGGATGATTGGTCTTGAATATTTCGATTTTTTAAATTGTAGCAGTGAGGGAGAGTGGCTTCATCTACCAAGGAGATTGCCATGACACCTGATGTTCCCGATCGCGCCGCCCTGGCGCAGCTTGCCCCCCGACTCGCCCGACTGGCGGAAGAGACGCTGTTTGGCGATATCTGGCAGCGCCCCACCCTCTCGGCACGCGAGCGCAGCCTGATCACCCTGGCCATCCTGGCGTCACTGGGCCGGGTGCAACAACTGCCCTGGCATATTGCATTCGCCCGGCAAAACGGCCTGTCCCGGGATGAGCTGGAAGAGCTGTTTACCCATCTTGCCTTCTACGCCGGTTTGCCCGCCGCAGTGACGGCCGTGGGCTATCTGCCCCCCCGCGAGGAGGTGACCCCATGCCGCTGACCCGCATCACCCTGTGCGAGGGGATGAGCGACGCACACCTGCAGCAACTCAGCGCCCTCTACCACCAGACCCTGGTGGAGGTGTTCGAGGTGCCGCTGGAGGATAAATTCCAGATCCTCGAGATCTTGCCTGCCAGTGCGCTCATCTATGACCCCCACTACCAGACCGGCCGCCGGGACCAAGGTTTCATCCTCTTCCAGATCCTGGCGGGCAAGGTGCGCAGCACCGCGACCAGGGAGCGGCTTTATGCACGTCTCGCCGAGCGCCTTGAGGCCGAGCTTGGGATCCATCCCGACAACCTCATGGTGGTGATCCAGCAGAACGATGCCGAGGCGTGGAGTTTCGGCCAGGGCCGGATGTTCAGACAGGAGGTGGCCTCATGATCGCCATGCACTACCGATTCACCCTGCCCGCAGACTACGACATGGCGCTGATCGAGCAGCGGATCGCCAGCAATGGCGCCAGACTGGACGGCTTTCCCGGTCTGTTGTTCAAGGCCTATCTCTACAGCCGTCAGGACGATGGGGCCCTGCCGGGGCAGGAGAACCGCTATGCCCCCTTCTATGTGTGGCACAGCGCCGAGGCGATGCACCGATTCCTGGCAAGCGAGGGATTCGCGGCGCTCACCCGGCATTTCGGCTGGCCCCGCATCGAGACCTGGCATCTGCTGCGGGCGCCGGATCCGGCCTCCCTCGACGGGGCTTGCATGGCCAGGCTGCGGCGTACCAAGGTCGCTTCCCACGACCAGCTGGCCGACCTGCACGGCGAGGCTATGGTGAGCGGCTGGGATCTCACCCGATGGGAATGGCTGGAGGCGGATTTTCTCCCGTCCCTCTCATCGCCCTTGCCTGGCGGGGGCGAGATCTACCGTATCGGCTATCTGGCGAAGGGGGGCGGGGTGTAAATTGGAATTATCTTTGTCATTGATGTTGTTTTTCCATTCACTTTGGCTGTGAAAGTGATATTCGCATCGTGAACATAGGGTGTTATATCTCGCTTGTGGATGATGATGTGGAGTTGCATCCACCTGCTGCAATGAACTGGCTCAGTGGGGCACATTCGGGGTGACGGCCCGCGCCGAGCAGGGCATGATCCCGCTGCAATGCGTATGGACGCGTCAACCGGATCAAGGAGTTCCCATGTACCTGCCACCCCATTTCGCCGTTACCGACCCCGAGGCGCTGCACCAGCTGATGCAGGCGCACCCCCTGGGGGCCCTGATCACCTGTGGTGAAGGGGGGTTGGATGCCAACCACCTGCCGTTCGAGTTCGATGGGGAGCAGGGGGCCCACGGGGTGCTGCGGGCCCATGTGGCCCGCAACAACCCACTCTGGCAGGAGGTGAAAGACGGCGACGAGGTGCTGGTGATCTTCCGCGCCGCCGAGGGTTATATCTCCCCCAGTTGGTATCCGGGCAAGCAGGTGCATCACCAGCAGGTGCCCACCTGGAACTATGCCGTGGTGCACGCCCATGGACGTATCCGGGTGAGGGACGATGCCCGCTTCGTGCGTCGCCTGCTCGCGACCCTGACCCGTACCCACGAGGCGGGAGAGTCCATTCCCTGGAAGATGGCGGATGCACCGAGAGACTATCTCGAGACCATGGTGCAGGCTGTGGTGGGCATAGAGATCGAGATTGAGCGGCTGGTCGGCAAGTTCAAGCTGGGTCAGAACAAGGAGGCGGCGGATCGCCTGGGAGCGGCCAATGCCCTGCAGGAGCGCGGGCAGAGCGCGCTTGCCGGCGCCATGCTGAACCCGCCCCCTTCACAGACCTAGCGTGACATCTTGAGATTCGGCCCGACAAAAACGGCAACCGTCTGGTTGCCGTTTTTCATGGTTCCACTCCCGCTCACGCGCTGGCATTGAGCAGCTTGCCGACGCCTTCCCCCGGGCCCTGGGGCAGGGCTTGCTTGAAGGCGTAGAGCAGCTGATCAAGGTTGAGGTCGCTGTTGCCGAGGGAGCCCTTGAGAGTGTCGAGCTCGCTCTGCAGCGCATTGAGGCGGGTGCTCTGGGTGCCGTCTGCCAACTGGGTGCGGGCGGCATCGATGGCCTGGGGCAGCGACTGGCCCGAGGATTCCTGGCCCAGGGTCTGCATCAGCGCCCCCATGAAGTGGTTGATGGCAGGGCGGTTCTGCTCGCTGTCAGCCTCCTGGATGCCAAGGCGCTGGAACAGGCTCTGCACCGTGGGGGCAAGGTGCTCTTCCTGCACGGCAGGCTCGGTCTGGGCGGGCGGCGTGCCGTCGCCCAGCAGCTTGCTGCCGAGCTTGATGGCAAGGGAGGCGAGGGGAAGCAGGGTGCCGATGGCGATCATGATGTCACTCTCCGTACGACTGATGTCATGACGGAGCAGGGAACGGGCCAGCTTGGCGAGCATTCAGCCGAAAAATGGCAGGGGATTGATCCTGCTGTAAATTTCGTTTTGCCAGGCAGAGGGCGAGCGGGTGCGAACGGGGGCGGCGGCAAACCCTTGCAGCCCGGGGGCTGGTTGGTTTGCCACCCGGCTTGCCGGATCAGAGATCCTTGAACGGGCGGCGTTTCTCCTCTTCGATGACGATGGCCTCCAGATTGGCGATGCGCTCCTGCAACTCCTTGATGATCATGTCCTGCTTGCCAAGACGGTCGGTAATGCGGGCATCCCCCATCTGGTAGCGGGCGCGCTTGGTGAGATAGCTGAACGACACGCTGATAAAGACGATCAGAACGATACCTGTCCACATGGTCATGAATGACTCCTTTCAATATTTGAACGAGAGGATCTGTCTCCCGTGCTGTCGTTGTCTCATACCCGACCTTGGGCGGCAATGCCCGCCTGGTCATCTCCTGTCTGCGCCGTATTGCCGGAGTAAGTCAAAGCCTGTCAACGATAATGCCTGAATGTGATGGTTCCGTCGTCATTATGCCGTGATCGGAAATTGAATGTGCTGGCGATGAAGTTGGTGTTTTGCCGTGAGGAAAAATGGAAAAATGCTCTCAGAAATTTGCGGTTGATCACCCATAAATATTATTAAATATGTTATCGATGGGTTCTTCTTTTAATAAGCGCTTGTCACCTGATATCGATGATACGTATCAGGGCAGGCATCATTGCGAGGTTATTATATGGAAATTAGAAGGCTAGAAAGCGGTGATGAACATATCTGGTTCAAGGCGTTATCCATACTGCTTGTTGATACAGATGAGGGGGCAGTAAAAGCCTCTCTGGACAATATTGCAGCCGCTATTTCCGATGATCGCTGTTATCTGTTGGTTGCCTTGCATGACGGGGTGCCTGCCGGGCTGCTCAGTGCGTACCGTTTTCCCGACGTGAGAACCGGGGGTAGCCTGGTGTATCTTTATGATATTGAAGTGATGGGTGAAAAAAGAGGGCATGGTATAGGAAAAGGGTTGGTGAATGCCTTGATTGCCTGTTGCAAGAGCGATGGCGTCAGACTGGTTTGGGCCGGTACCGACACGGGGTGTAAAGCAGCACGACAGACGTTCGTAACGACAGGAGGTAAGGTTGCGGGCGACTCCTATGTTGAATATGAGTGGGATATGCAGGATGACGGCATGTCACCGGCATGCCCCCCTGCTTCACCGGTCAGCGCCTTGACCGAACCATTGTTATGATGACCTGTTGCCATACAGGGCTGAGTGAGAGGTGTTTTGATGGATATTTCCCTGGCCGTCATGACAGCAAGGCAGGAAAAATGAAAAACCATTTTTTGATGGGGATGGATATTTAAAGTTTGGACAGAACATACGTGTTAAAAACACCGATTCAACAACCTGTTAATGGTTAACAAATGGAGTCGTTAGCGATTCATTCTCTATTTAGGTATTTATGGACTGGGTGCCCAAGGACATTATTATGTTGCTGATGTCCTTCTGCACCCAGTGAGATCATGCCAGATTGTACGTGGCACTTGTATTTATAAACTATTCGCAATCCATCACGCTATACGATGGTCATTCATCGGATATCTTGCTCATAACGTGCCGTTAGACGCTTGAATTGAAAAGCTACAACTTTAGGACACATACGGCCAAATTATCTCCACTTGGTGAACCTATTGAACCATTCCCCAACGAGACAGTGTAAAAGCTTTGAGTGGTACCAGGCTTGAATGCCCAGTAAGGGATATTTCCATTAGCGAAGGTGGAATTACTATATTTTCTCATATTACCCCATTCTGACCAGAGCATGCCTACTGTTCCTCGGGAACTGGGAAGTATATTCAATAAGTAAGTATCTGGAATTGACCATGTAAATCTGGGTTGCAGCTCGTAGCACCACGAACGAGCACCACTCGTCGTTACCCATACATTATTGCTATCGCTGCGGAACCAATGGGTTACTGCGAAGGTATAGGCCAGAGGTTCCCCACCCGATTCGGGGGTTGCAGTAATCGTCACTGGTGCAGCATCACCCTGAGATATAAAGCTCACAGTTCCACTGCTATCCACAGAGACCCATGGGGCATCACTGCTCCAAGTGTAATCACTCGGCGCACTGGGGGTATTCAGGACAAATTCCGCCCCATCAAACCCTGTGGTCGGGAACCCGGCATCGACCGCAAACGTGAAGTCATTGACGGAAATATCTTCAAACTCCCCGAAAAGAGGGGTGACGACGACATTGACCGTCACCCTGTCACTGGTCACGCCATCCAGGCTGGCACTGATCTCTGTGGTGCCCTCTTCCACACCGGTCAGCAGGCCGCTGATCACTGTGGCCGTAGCGGCGTCATCGGACAGCCAGGCGACGCTGCCGGTCACATTGGCCGTGGTGCTGTCGCTGTAGGTGGCGGTGGCGGTCAGCTGCTGGGTCTGGCCTTTGCCGACCGACACGCTTGGCGGCGTGATGTCGATGGCGGTGAGGACGGCATCGGTGACGGTGACCTGGACTGCGTTGCTGGTTACGCCATCCTGGCTGGCAGTCACTTCCGCAGTACCTTGCTCCACACCGGTCAGCAGGCCGTTGGTGGTGATGGTGGCCGTGGCGGTATCATCCGACAGCCAGGCGACGCTGCCGGTCACATCCGCCGTGGTGTTGTCGCTGTAGGTGGCGGTGGCGGTCAGCTGCTGGGTCTGGCCTTTGCCGACCGACACGCTTGGCGGCGTGATCGCGATGGCGGTGAGGACGGCATCGGTGACGGTGACCTGGACTGCGTTGCTGGTCATGCCATCCAGGCTGGCAGTCACTTCCGCAGTGCCTTGCTCCACACCGGTCAGCAGGCCGTTGGTAGTTATGGTGGCCGTGGCGGTGTCATCCGACAACCAGGCGACGCTGCCGGTCACATCTGCCGTGGTGTTGTCGCTGTAGGTGGCGGTGGTGGTCAACTGCTGGGTCTGGCCTTTTCCGACCGACACGCTTGGCGGCGTGATCTCGATGGCGGTGAGGACGGCATCGGTGACGATGACCTGGACTGTGTTGCTGGTGATGCCGTTCTGGCTGGCGGTCACTTCCGTGGTGCCCTGTGCCATCCCGGTCAGGAGGCCGGTGGTGGAGACGGTGGCTGTGGTCATGTCATCCGACAGCCAGGCGACACTGCCGGTCACATTGGCCGTGGTGTTATCGCTGTAGGTGGCGGTGGCGGTCAGCTGCCGGGTCTGGCCTTTTCCGACCGACACGCTTGGCGGCGTGACCTGGATGGCGGTGAGGACGGCATCGGTGACGGTGACCTGGACTG
>NZ_MKUI01000056.1:0-41644 GCF_001898585.1 Aeromonas sp. 62-46
GCTTTTGGCTGCTGCGGGAGTGGCATTCTACTCAACCGCCTTCTCGAGTCAAGCCTTATTTTACGAGGCTTTTTCGAGGTTACCGACGAGGTTGTTTGCGTTGCCGCTTGCCCTGTCGATGGAGGCGCATTATAGGGAGCGAATTCTTTCTGGCAACCCCTCCTCTGCAATAAAATTGTAAAAATCGGCACTTTTTTAGTTATTCATATCCAAGCACAGCTTTTATACAAACTTATCCACAGAAACCGGTGTCGTCTTGCTAGAATGGCCGAAAACAAGGAGGCCAAGATGGACTTGCGACTAAGACCTTACAAGGGAAAATGCCCGCAACTGGGCAATCGGGTATATGTGGATCCCTGCGCCACCCTGGTGGGGGATATCCAGCTCGGCGACGATGCGAGCATCTGGCCCATGGTGGCCGCCAGAGGGGACGTCAACCATATCCGCATCGGTGCGCGCAGCAACATTCAGGACGGTACAGTGCTGCACCTGACCCGCAAGAGTGCCAGCAACCCTGGCGGCTATCCGCTGCTTATCGGCGAAGATGTCACGGTCGGACACAAGGCGATGCTGCATGGCTGCACCATAGGCGACCGGGTACTGGTCGGCATGGGTGCCATCCTGCTGGATGGGGTGATCGTTGAAGACGATGTGATGATCGGGGCGGGCAGCCTGGTGCCACCAGGCAAGCGGCTCGAGGCCGGCTTTCTTTATATGGGCAATCCCGTCAAGCAGGCCCGCCCTCTCAAGCCGGCCGAGATCGCCTTCCTGAAGACCTCGGCCGACAATTATGTGCTGCTCAAGGATGAATACCTGCAAGAGGCCTGACCCTGCAGCCACAAACAGGAAGCCCGGCATGATGCCGGGCTTCTCTGCTTATATAGCTAGCCAATCACTGTGGTCAGGATCAGTGGGCCTGATCCCAGTTGTCACCGGTGCCCGCTTCCACCACCAGCGGCACATCCAGTTCGGCCGCACCCGACATCTTCTCCTTGATGAGGGCGATGTACTCTTCCAGCTTCTCTTCGCGGATCTCGAACACCAGTTCATCGTGCACCTGCATCAACATGCGGATCGACTGGTCTTCAATGCCCCGGATCCAGCCATCCACGTTGATCATGGCCCGCTTGATGATGTCGGCAGCCGTACCCTGCATGGGGGCGTTGATGGCGGCCCGTTCGGCCGCCTTGCGCAGGCCCGCGTTGCGAGACTTGATATCCGGCAGATAGAGGCGACGGCCAAACAGAGTCTCCACATAGCCCTGGGCGTCCGCCTGCTGGCGGGTACGCTCCATGTACTCCAGCACACCCGGGTAGCGCTCGAAGTAGAGATCCATGTACTTCTGCGCTTCGGCGCGACCGATCCCCAGCTGCTTGGCCAGACCGAAGGCACTCATGCCATAGATGAGACCAAAGTTGATCGCCTTGGCGCTGCGACGCATGTCGCTGGTCACCGCATCGAGCGCGACGCCGAATACCTCGGCGGCGGTCGCCTTGTGGATGTCCTTGCCCTCGGCAAAGGCGGTCAGCAGCCCTTTGTCACCGGAGAGGTGGGCCATGATGCGCAGCTCGATCTGGGAGTAATCCGCCGCCACCAGCTTGTAACCGGCGCACGGAATGAAGGCCTGCCGAATGCGGCGCCCCTGTTCGTTGCGCACCGGAATGTTCTGCAGGTTGGGGTCGGTGGACGACAGTCGACCGGTCGCCGCCACCGCCTGGTGATAGGAAGTGTGCACCCGCCCGGTCTGCGGCTTGATCATCAGCGGCAGCTTGTCGGTGTAGGTGGACTTGAGCTTGGCCAGGCCACGGTGCTCCATCAGCAAACGCGGCAGCTCATAGGTCTCCGCCAGCTCGGCCAGCACCTCTTCCGCAGTGGATGGCGCTCCCTTGGGGGTCTTTTTGATGATCGGCAGCCCCAGCTTGGTGAAGAGGATTTCACCCAGCTGCTTGGGCGAGGAGAGATTGAACTCCTGCCCGGCCAGCTCGTGGGCCTGCTTCTCCAGCTCTGCCAGACGCACTTCGATCTCCTGGCTCTGCTGATGCAGCAGCTTGGGCTCGATGGTGGTACCGAGTCGCTCCATCCGCGCCAGCACCGGCAGCAGCGGCAGTTCGATCTCGCTGAACACCTTGGCAAGGCCCGGCTCGGCAGAGAGCTTGCCCCACAGTGCCTGATGCAGACGCAGGGTGATGTCGGCATCTTCCGCCGCGTAAGGAGCCGCCTGCTCCAGTTCGATCTGGTTGAAGGTGAGCTGCTTGACCCCCTTGCCAGCAATGTCCTCGAACGAGATGGTCTCGACGTTCAGATACCTGCGGGCCAGGGAATCCATGTCGTGGCGGCTGGCGGTAGAGTTGAGCACATAGGACTCGAGCATGGTGTCGTAGGCGATACCCTGCAGCTCGATACCGTGGTTGAGCAGCACGTTGCGATCGTACTTGAGGTTCTGCCCCACCTTGAGACAGGCCGGATCTTCCAGCAGCGGCTTGAGCTTGCCCAGCACCAGCGCTTCGCTCAGCTGGACAGGCGCTCCCAGATAATCATGGCCGAAGGGCACGTAGGCCGCCTTGCCCGGCTCGATGGCAAAGGAGACGCCAACGACGCGCGCTTCCATATAGTCGAGACTGGTGGTCTCGGTGTCGAAGGCAAACAGCGGCGCCGCCTGCAACCGTGCCAGCCACTCGTCGAATTCGGCCTCATCCAGGATGCAGCGATAGTCGGTTTCGATGGCGGCTGCCGGGGCGGCGCCTTCCTCATCACTTTCGGCTTCGCTCTCCTCAGCGCCACCGGACTCCAGCTCTTTGATCAGGTTGCGCAGCTCATACTCGCGATAGACCGCCAGCAGAGCCTCTTTGTCGATGGGGCCAAGCTGCAACTCTTCCAGGCTCTGTTCCAGCGCCACGTCGGTCTTGATGGTGGCCAGCACATAGGAAAGGCGCACCTGCTCTTCCTGCTCGCGGAACTTGTCGGCGAACGCCTTGGAGCCACGGAAGCCGAGCGCCGCCACTTTGTCGAGGTTGGCGGCGATCTCGTCGATGCTGCCTATCCCCTGCAACAGAGCCAGTGCGGTCTTCTCGCCGACACCTGTCATGCCGGGAATGTTGTCCACCTTGTCCCCCATCAGCGCCAGGTAATCGATGATGAGCTCGGGCGGTACGCCGAACTTCTCGATCACCCCTTCCCGATCGGTCTTCACATCCTTCATGGTGTCGATCAGGGTGACATGGTCGGAGACCAGCTGCGCCATGTCCTTGTCGCCGGTGCTGATGAGCACAGGCAACTGTTTCTCGGTCGCCTGACGGGCCAGGGTGCCGATCACGTCGTCAGCCTCCACCCCTTCGACCATCAGGAAGGGGAAACCCATTGCCTTAATCATCTGGTGGATAGGGGCGACCTGGCTGCGCAGATCGTCCGGCATGCTGGCGCGTGTTGCCTTGTATTCGGGATAGATGTCGTCGCGGAAGGTCTTGCCCTTGGCGTCGAACACCACGGCCACGTGGCAGTCAGGGTACTGCTTGCGAAGGCTGCGCATCATGTTGGCCATGACACGGACGGCGCCGCTAGGCAAGCCGGTCGAGGTGCGCAGATCGGCCTGCTGCGAGGCAAAGAAGGCGCGGTAAAGATATGAAGAGCCGTCGACCAGAATAAGAGGATTGCTAGAGGCCATGAAAATCGTCCTGCCAAGAATAAACAGCCGCTAGGATGCCACAGGGCCCGCACCACACCAAGGGGACTCCCACCATCACCCCGGCGCACCGGTGGGGCATATTGCTGTGGATAACTCTGTGCTCAAAAATGGCACCATTGCATCACGGCCGTGACAAAGCTGTGGATTAAAACAAAAAATATCTTTTAAAACATTACGTTGAGAACATGAAAACTCAACATGACACACTCATCATGATCTCGATCAATGTGGAAAAAAATTCAAGGGGGGTACTGAGGCAGGATCCAAAACGAAACAATCCTAGCACAGGGAGATGACTTGACCAGCGGAGGTCGAACGATAACCATACAAAAGTACAACAATCTACCCTGGCTCACATTTTCAACAACGAGGAGTCTGTCATGAAAAAAGTGGCCGTGATCTTGAGTGGTTGTGGCGTGTTTGACGGCGCCGAAATCCACGAGGCCGTCATCAGCCTGCTGGCGCTGGCCCGTCAGGGAGCATCCGTTCAATGCTTCGCCCCCAATGTCCCTCAGCTTCATGTCATCAATCACCTGACCGGCGAGGTCAGCGAGGGAGAGAGCCGCAACGTGCTGGTCGAGGCGGCCCGCATCTGTCGCGGCCAGATCAGGGATGTAGCTGAACTGGATGCAGCCGACTTCGACGCCCTGCTGGTGCCGGGCGGCTTCGGCGCCGCCAAGAACCTGTGTGACTTCGCCATCAAGGGCGCAGAGTGCCGCATCCAGCCGGATGTGCTGAAGGCTTGCCAGAGCTTTGCCAGAGCCTGCAAACCGGCCGCCTACATCTGCATCGCACCGGCCATGATCCCGCTCATCTATGGGGCAGGCACCCTGGCCACCATTGGCAACGACGAGGGCGCCGCCAACGCCATCGAAGCCATGGGTGGCAGTCATCTCGACTGCCCGGTGAGCGAATTCGTGGTGGATCAGGAGCGCAAGGTCATCTCCACTCCTGCCTACATGCTGGCCAACAATATTGTGGAGGCGGCGGACGGCATCGAGAAGACCGTCAAACAGCTGCTGGCACTCTGATTGCCCGGCAGACCAAAACAAGCGGGCCGCTCAAGGAGCGGCCCGCTTTCATTCCGGTCAGTCTAGACGGAATCAGATGGCATCGCCCATCTGGTCCATCTTGCCCAGCAGGGCACGCAGACGCTCTTGCCAGGCAACGTGCTCGTTGCGCAGTTGGTGGTTTTCGTCTTGCAGCTTGCTGTTCTGCTCTTTCAGCTCGTCCAGCTCCATCTTCAGCAAGGAGATATTGTCGACGGCGGATTGTACTTTGGATTCGAGTTGCTCAAGGACTTCTAGTGACATATGCATACCTGTATGTTCAATTGCGATGCCCCACAGAGGGCGATTCAAGCGCGTGGAGCCAGCATACCCTGATGCGCTCGACACAAACAAGCCAGCACGTTGCAAAATGCGCCCTGCGGCCCGGTATTGCTTAAATATGCGTCGGTTTTTCTCGCAGGCAGCAGGAACCTCGATCCCGGGCGTCCGCCGTGGCATAACCCGCCCTCCTGCCGATGCCACCATCAGCCATGCAAGGCGATGAAGCCCCCCATCATCAGACAGGCCACGGCGTACATCAACAGGCCGTAGAGCAGGTTCCAGCGCAGCAGCAGCCCGGCGCTCAGGCTGTAGCGGGACGCCAGCGCCAGATTGGAGCCGGAGAGCGGGCTCGTCCCGGTCGCCAGCCCCCACCCCATGAGGAAGCACATGCCAAGCAGGCTGGGATCCGGTGCCAGCGGCCAGAGCAGCGGCGCCACCCCCGAGATGCTGATGAGAGGATGCACGCCCACTATGGCCACCAGGAAGATCAGCAGCAGGGTCAGGCAGGCTTCCAGCCAGCCGAAGTGGTTGAACAGCGGCAGGCCGTGGCCACTGCCAAAGTCCAGTACTGACAGCGCGCTGTTGATGCCAGCCGCCAGCAGGCCGGCCCCCAGAAACAGCACAAGCTGGCCACCGATGGCCGGGAAGCGCTCCACCACCTGGCGCTTGAGAGCTGCCCCTCGCCCCGCTTGCGGCATGAACAGCAAGGCCAGCAAGGGCGCCACCAGGGCGATCACCGCCAGAATGCTGAGTCCGGGCCAGAAACGGTGGATCACCAGCACCAGCAGTGCCAGGGTCACCGGTAGCCCCAGGGTCTGGAGCCGCAGCGGATAACCTTCAAAGGTCTCCACGCCGAGTCGCTCTACCTGCCAGGCCGTCAGCCCCATGGCCAGCAAGGCCGCCAGTATGCCAAAAGGCAGTATGCTGCCCAGTTGCAGACCCGGTGCATAGGTGAGGGCCACCGCCATGGCGACGAAGAAGGGGGACCAAAACGCAGCCGCACAGAAGATCCGGCTCAGCACCATGACCTGACGCCGCTCCAGCGTCCCGTTGCGCTCCAGCCGATCGCCGATGATGAAGAGCACCGAAAGATTGATGACGGCCCCCAGCAGATTGAGGCTGGCCATGGTGCTCCACAGCCCCTTGCGACCGGACCAGGAGGCGGTGCCGGTCAAGAGGCCGGAGGTAGCCAGATTGAGGGTGCTCACTGCGGCAAACATGGTCAGCATGTTGATGTTCGGCAAGAGCCAGTCACCGGGGCTGAGGCTGGCCCCTCGCCACCAGGAAAAGAGCAGCAGCAGGAGCGCCGCGCCGTAGAGGGCTAGCGCCTGGCGCCGTGCGGCACCCACCAGCCAGGGCCAGGTGAGCAGGGAGGCGGCCCAGGCCGCGATGGCGGCGGGCCAGGGGGAGAAGTCCAGATAAAGGTGCAGCAGGTTGAGCAGCCACATCCCCAGGATCAGAAAGCCTGACCAGCGCTTGACCATACAACGGCCTCGGTCAGGGGATCAGAGGCACTGATCCATGTCCAGGGAAGGTTTGTCGCACTCGGGGCGGCCCACAATCCTGGCGGGCACGCCAGCGACCGTGGTGTGAGGCGGCACCGGGTTGATCACCACGCTGCCGGCACCGATCTTGGCACCGACGCCCACCTCGATGTTGCCGAGCACCTTGGCCCCCGCCCCTATCATCACCCCTTCCCGGATTTTGGGGTGGCGATCGCCACTCTCCTTGCCGGTCCCCCCCAGAGTCACACTCTGCAGGATGGAGACGTCGTTCTCGATGACGGCGGTTTCGCCGACCACGATACCGGTGGCATGGTCAAACATGATGCCCTTGCCGATGCGGGCGGCCGGGTGTACATCCACGCCGAACACCACGGAGATCTGGTTTTGCAGATAGAGCGCCAGGGCACGGCGTCCCTGACGCCACAACCAGTTGGCCACCCGATACCCCTGAAGAGCATGGAATCCCTTGAGGTAGAGCAGCGGGGTGGAGAAGAGGTCGACCGCCGGGTCGCGATCCTGCACCGCGCAGATGTCGGCGGCCACTGCGGCCAGCAGCTCGGGCTCGCTGCGCAGGGCCAGCTCGATCACTTCCCGCAAGGCGATGGCAGGCATGGTGGTGCTGTCGAGCTTGTTGGCAAGCTGGAAGCTCAGCGCCGAGCGCAAATCCCGGTGATTGAGAATGGTGGAATGAAAGAAGCTGGCCAGCATGGGCTCCTGGGCCGCCATGCTCTGCGCTTCCTGCTGAATTTTTTGCCAGGTTCTGGCAACCAGATCATCCATGTTGCAGCCTACTGTTGTTCAGGGTGAGTGCTTTGTCGTTCTTTTGTCAGCACCGAGATGGGGTCCATGTGAATGATCACATCCATCCGCTCGAAGGCCTGGCGGACGGCCAGTTCAGCCTCGTCGGCTATCTGATGGGCCCTGACCAGAGGCAGTTGATCATCGAGTTCCAGATGCAACTGCACGAAACGGGTCGGCCCGGATTGGCGGGTACGCAGGTCATGTACGCCATGCACCCCCTCTACGGCGCAGCAGAGGGCCATTATTCTCGCTTGTTCCTCCTCTGGCAACTGACGATCGAGCAGGGCCTGCACCGATTCGTAGCCGATATGGACAGCCCCCCACACCAGGAACAGACCGATCAGAATGGCAAACAGGCCGTCGGCCCAGTACCACCCCTGCCCCGCCAGCACCAGTGCCACCAGCACGCCGCCATTGAGCAGCAGGTCGGAACGGTAGTGCAGCATGTCGGCCTTGATGGCCACACTGTTGGTCTTGCGGATGACAAAGCCCTGGAAGCTCACCAGCAACAGGGTCAGCACGATGGAGCCGACGCTGACCCAGATCCCCGCCTCCAGGCGCACCACGGGCACCTGATTCAGCATCGACGAGATGCCGTGCATCACCAGCAGCAGGGCGGACCCCGAGATGAAGGCCGACTGCACCAGACCCGCCAGGGACTCCGCCTTGCCGTGGCCGAAGCGATGCTCTTCGTCGGCAGGGGCCAGCGCATAACGGATGGCCAGCAGATTGATGAGAGAGGCGCTGATGTCCATGAAGGAATCGGTCAGGGATGCCAGCAGGCTGGATGAATCCGTCATCAGCCAGGCGATCAGTTTGCCCAGGATGAGCAGGGTGGCGGTGGTCACAGCGGCCATGCTGGCCAGGGTGACCCAGCGGGAATAGTGTTGGTGGCTCAAAACCGGCTTTCCTCCGACGCGTAAAAACTTATTATACCCTGACCCGGACGTCAGTTTGGCGTGCAAAATCAACAGAGTGACTCCCAGATGAACAAAATACTCCTGGTCGACGACGATCTCGAACTGACCCAGCTGCTCACCGAAATCCTGACCCTGGAGGGGTTTGAGGTCACTGTCGCCGAGGATGGGGAAGAGGGATTGCAGCGACTGGCAGAACAGGCATTCGACCTGGTGCTGCTGGACGTCATGATGCCCAGACTCAACGGCTTCGCCATGCTGACCCGGCTGCGCAAGACCCACGACACCCCGGTGTTGATGCTGACCGCCCGTGGCGACAGCCAGGATCGGGTCAACGGGCTGGAGGCCGGTGCCGACGACTATCTCGCCAAGCCGTTCGACGACAGGGAGCTGCTGGCCCGGGTGCGCGCCATCCTGCGTCGAACCCAGAGCCAGGCTCCCCAGCGCGGCGGCAGCTCGGAAGAGGTGCGCTTCATGGATCTGGTGCTGCAGCCCGGCCTGCAACAGGCTCGCTGCGACGATCAGTTGCTGGAACTCACCGCCACCGAGTTCGGCCTGCTGGAGTGCCTGCTGCGCAATCCGGGCCAGATCGTCAGCAAGGGCCTGCTCTCCGAGCAGGTGCTGGGCAAGAAGCTCGAACCTTTCGATCGGGCCATCGACATGCACCTGAGCAACCTGCGCAAGAAGCTGCCGGAGCGGGCCGACGGCCAGCCCCGCTTCAAGACGGTGCGGGGACGAGGCTACCTGTGGCTGGAGCAGGCATGAAATCGGCCCGCACCTTCAACGGCCTTTCCACCCAGATCTTCCTCTGGTTCTGGTTCATCCTGCTGCTGGTCGTGGCCGCGGTGGTAATCCTCCCCACCCTGGACCCCCGCAACATCATCCCGCTGCCGGCCCACGAGATCACCCGTCTCAACAACAACCTGGCGGCGCTGCAACGGGGCGCGGATCCCGAGCAGGATTTCGATCTGGCCAAGGCCATCGATGCCGCGGGCCTCTTGCCGGTGGACAACATCTATCTACGCGATGCCAAGGGGCAGATGCAGTCCAGCACCCGGCTAAGCAAGTTCGTGATCCGTTTCATGCTCGACTCGGACAACCCGGCCAAGCCCATGCTGGGCAGCGAACACCAGCGCGCCATCGCCGGCCCCTTCCAGATGGTCCATCACGGCCAGACCTATCACGTCTATTTCGGTCTGAATGTCGAAAACTCCTACCTGTTCCTCTTCATCCAGATCCTGGATCACCCCATCCAGATCCTGGGCATCGCCATGCTGGTCAGCACCCCGCTCTGTCTGTTGCTCGCCTGGCGCCTGACCCGCCCCATACTGCAGTTGCAGCAGTCGGTCTCCCAACTCGCCCAGGGCAACCTGGAAATACAGATCCCCAACCTGGGGCGGCGCGACGAGATAGGCCAGCTGGCCGAACATGTCAGTCGCATGGTCGATACCCTCAAGGACATGATCCAGAAGCAGAAGCAGCTGCTCTCCGACATCTCCCACGAGCTGCGCAGCCCCCTGACCCGCATCCAGCTCGCACAGGCGCTGATCCGCCGCAAGCAGGGGGACAGCGCCGAGCTGGCGCGCATCGAAGGGGAGATAGCCCGGCTCGACAAGCTGATAGGGGATCTGCTGGATCTGTCGCGGGTGCAGCAACATGTGGAGGCGCCAGTGACGCTGCCCCTGGCGGAGCTGCTGGAGCCCATCCTGGACGACGCCATGTTCGAGGCAAACCAGAACGGCAAACAGCTCAGGCTCCCTTCCCTGCCCGCCGAATCCCTCACCATGTGGCCGGAACTGTTGGCCCGCGCCCTGGAAAACCCGCTGCGCAACGCCCTCAAGTATGCCCGCGAGTTCATCAAGGTGGACTGGTACCGGGAGGGACGGGAGTGGGTGATGACCATACGGGATGACGGCCCTGGCGTGCCGGTGGAGCAGCAGCCCCGGTTGTTCCTGCCCTTCTTTCGGGTGGACGATGCCCGCAACGCCAAGACCGGGGGCACCGGTCTCGGCCTTGCCATCGCCGCCGAGGCGATCCAGCGTCATGGGGGGACCATCCGGGCCAGCAGCAATCAGCCGACCGGACTGGTCATCACCATCCGTCTGCCCATGCCCTGACCTCCCCCTTTTCATCGGCACGGGTGCTGGGTATGCTGGCGCCCGTTTCGCACCAGCCCAGGATCCTTCCATGCTCGATATCGTGCTCTACCAACCGGAAATCCCCCCCAACACCGGCAACATCATTCGCCTCTGCGCCAATACCGGCTACCGGTTGCACCTGATAGAGCCTCTGGGGTTCGAGTGGGATGACAAACGGGTCAAGCGGGCCGGGCTCGACTATCACGAGTTTGCCGACATCAAGCGCTGGCCTGACTATGAGGCGTTTCTGGCGGCCATCGCCCCCCAACGGGTCTTTGCCTGCACCACCAAGGGACGCACCGCCCACTCGGCGGCCCGGTTTGCCCCCGGTGACGCCCTGCTGTTCGGGCCCGAGAGCCGAGGCCTGCCCATGGAGATCATCGAGAGCCTGCCATTCGAGCAGCGGCTGCGCATCCCCATGCTGCCCCAGAGCCGCAGCATGAATCTGGCCAACGCTGTCGCGGTGTTCGTCTACGAGAGCTGGCGACAGTTCGACTATTCAGGCTCGCTCTGACCGCTGACGATATTGGCAAGGTGGCCAGGATTCAGACTGACTGCGCCGTCCCCTGCCCCGCCAGCAGCCGTCCATCACGCTCCAGTCGCCAGCAGAGCCAGCCCAGCGTCAGGCCACGACCGGCCATCAGGGCACTCATGGCGGCCCACAGGGCCGCCACACCCCATCCCTGGCAGAACCACCAGATGGGAAAGAAGCCGGCAAACACCGCCACCAGCATGCTGTTGCGCATCTCCCGGGCCCGGGTGGCGCCGATAAAGACCCCATCCAGCAGGAAGCACCAGACCGCCAGCAGCGGCATGGCCACCAGCCAGGGGAGCTGACGTTGCGCCTCGGCGATCACCGCCGGTATGTCGGTAATGTGACGGATGAGCCAGTGGCCCCCCAGGGCAAACGAGAGGGTGAATGCCAGGGCGATCAGCAGCGCCCAGCCCAGATTGAGGACGATGGCCTCCCGCAGCAGCGGCCTATCACGCCGCCCGATGGCGCGCCCTACCATGGCTTCCACCGCATAGGCAAATCCATCCAGCCCGTAGGAAATCAGCATCAGGAAATTGAGCAGCACCGCATTGGCGGCCACCGCCACATCCCCCAGCCTGGCCCCCTGTAGAGTCATGAACACGAAGCAGAGTTGCAGGCACAGGGAGCGGATGAAAATATCCCGGTTCAGGGCGAGCAGCCGTAGCAGGGCCGGCCACTGGCGCCAACGCAGCCAGGCGTTGTGCCACACCCCGGGATCAAGTCGGCGCAGATGCCGGCTCACCAGCCAGAGCCCCACCCCGAGCGTGCTGTAATCCGCCAGCAGGGACGCTGCGGCCACCCCTTTCACCTGCCAGCCCAATCCCAGCACGAACCAGGCATCCAGCACCATGTTGACGAGATTGCCCAGGATCAGCAGCAGCATGGGACTGCGTGCATCCTGCATGCCCAGCAACCACCCCATGATGACCAGATTGCACAAGGCCGCCGGGGCGCTCCAGACCCGCACCGACACATATTGACCGGCATAGGTCTGTACCTCGGAAGAGCCGCCACCGAGGGCGATGATGGCCGGCAGGAACGGCAACAACAGGAGCAACAGCGCCATGCCCAGTCCGATCGCCAAGCCCAGGGCCCGCGCCAGGGTGTCGAGCTGCCCTTCGGCATGGGCTGCACCTTGAGCCTGAGCGGTCAGCCCTGTGGTGGACATGCGCAGGAAGCCAAGCAACCAGAACAGCAGATTGATGAAGGTCGCACCGACCGAGACGCCGCCGAGAAACCAGGCCTGGCCAAGATGACCGATCACCCAGGTGTCCACCAGCCCCAGCAAGGGCGTGGTGACGTTGGAGAACACCATGGGCAGGGCCAGGGCGAAGACGGCTCTGTGGCGGCGAGGATCCTTCAGCCAGGCGGGAATCAGCATGGTGCGCGCCGGGCTCACTCGCCAACCAGCCGCACGATGCGCGCGAAGTCGGCCACCATGGCCTGCATGTCCACGTGGGGCACCTCACCCGGTGCTACTTTGGGTCGGAAGGTGGCCACCAGCTTCCCCTCGGGGTTGATCAGCACGATGGAGGCGGAGTGGTCGATCAGGTAGTCCTTGCGATCCCCTTCCACGATGGAATAGACCAGCCCCAGATTGCGGACCAGAGGAAAGAGGGTACTGTGAGGTGCGGTCGCCGCCTTGAACTCGGGCTCGAAGAAGGCGGTATAGCTCTTCAGGCGGGCGCTGTCATCCCGCTGGGGATCCGCCGAGATGAATACCACCTGGCTAGTGGGGGCTATCTTCTTCAACGCCGGATAGACGCTGCGCAGATCCGCCAGCGTGGTCGGACAGACATCCGGGCAGTAGGTGTAACCGATGAACAGAAAGCTCCAGTGTCCCGTCAGGTTGGCAGGGGTAAAGGGCTGTGCATCCGCATCCGTGAGGGCAAACGGATTGATGTCTCGCCCCGCCGGGTAGTAATCGGCCTGTTCCGGCACCGCGGGCTGACTCCAGTAATAAGCCGCCGCAATGGCGCCGATGAACAGCAACAGCAACAGGTAAAAGCGTGGTTTAACCATATAAAACAAAGCCTTGCTTATGTTAGAAGCCCTGGGGGCAAAACCGGTAGGGGTCATTGTAACCCGCCAGCCCCCGCCGATGGCTAGTCTTGCATCCCGGCGGGAAAGCGTCTGTGCCATGGATAAGCCGCATCGGCGCCAAAACAAGAGCCCCGCTCTGGCGGGGCTCTTGTCTGTACAGGAAGAGGGATCAGGGCCGCAGCCTGTGCTGCGGCTGGGCACGTCTCAGGGGGACGCGCAGCGGGATGACGGGGGCAGTCCAGGGCTCATCCGGCAATCCGATGTCGTGATGACGGCGAAACAGACGAACCAGGCGGACAATCTTGTCTTTGGGGCACCCAAGCCAGATGGTCCAGCCATCTCCCTTGTGATAGACCCAGAGCGCATAGAACCATGTCATCCGACTGCCCTTGATGAATCGGGTGATGGAAGATGCGGGCGCTGCGGCCGGCACCGGATCCCACGGCGAGCTTGAAGCCATACCTGTCCTCCTTGCTCAACAGGTCACGCTGACGGGTCTCTTTGTCCTCAACGACGAACCAACCACGGCAGCGTACTGACTGTACGAGTCCCCAGTCTGAGGCGACTCTCCCTTCTGCGCACCGACCCGGCGATCATGCATCCCTGCCATGGCGTACTGCCCGGTGCGACTCCCCCTTCCCTGATCACCGACCATGACAGGGGCCTTATCAAAGGATATATCCGAAATGCATGTCGTGCGGCGAGACTGTGTGCACCGGAAGGAGAGGCGAAAAGGTGGGGAGGGAGATGCCATCGGCGATGAAAATGAAGAGGCCTCCCGCAGGAGGCCTCTTCATCGCATCGGATGCTTACATCCAGTCGGCGTTGCGGATCACGCCAACCGCCAGGCCCTCTATGGTGAGGTGCTGACTGGCGAGATCCACCTCGATGGGGGAGAGCTCTTCGTTTTCCGGCAGCAGCCATACCTGGCTGCCCTTGCGCTGGAAGCGCTTGACGGTGACGTCCTCGTCCAGACGTGCCACCACGACCTGGCCGTTGCGTACCTCCTGGGTCTTGTGTACCGCCAGCAGGTCCCCGTCCATGATGCCGATGTTCTTCATGCTCATGCCCTGCACCCGCAGCAGGAAGTCTGCCCGCGGGTGGAACAGGGCGGGATCCACCTGGTAATGGCTCTCGATGTGTTCTTGGGCCAGGATGGGTTCCCCGGCCGCCACCTTGCCGATCAGTGGCAGGCCGTTTTCTTCAGGCTGCACGTCCTCTTCTTCGAGCAGCAGACGAATGCCGCGGGACGTGCCCGGCATGATCTCGATGACCCCTTTTTTGGCCAGGGCCTTCAGATGTTCTTCGGCCGCGTTGGCCGACTTGAAGCCAAGCTTCTGGGCAATCTCGGCGCGAGTCGGCGGCATGCCGGTCTCGTTCATGTTCGCCTTGATGAGCTCGAGTACTTCAGCCTGGCGAGGGGTAAGGGGTTTCATAGCATGGGCACCTGTCTTTTTATACAGCACACTGGCAGTATATACAGTGCTGGGGCCAAGGCAAGGCGCAACTGGCATTTGTCGCGACCCGACGCACATTTGTCCCTCCCCCCGCTCTGAAGTGCCGACTCATCGTACCTCTCGGCGACAAGCTGTCGGTGATTTGCTATGCTCACGCCGCATTTTTTTGGAGAGCAGACGCACATGTCCCTTGGACAGAAGATTTCCAGAGCCATCCTGCAATGGCCGGTCAGCGGCTTGGTCAATCACAAGAGCCTGCCGGAAAATCCCATCACCGAGCTCAAGCTGGATCCGGCCAGACCCATCGTCTATGCCCTGAAGACCAGCTCGATCACCGACCTGATGACCCTGCAACAGTGCTGCGAGGATCTCGGCCTGCCCGGCCCCTTCACGCCGCTGGAGCTGAACGGTCAACTGCTGCCACGCTACGTCTGTCTGGATCGTCCGCCTCCCCTGTTCGGCACGCGCAACAAGCCACTCCCCTTCCTGCAGGAGTTCCACCAGCTGCTGGACCTGCACAAGCAGGATCCGGCGCTGGACATCCAGGTAGTACCCGTCACCCTGTTCTGGGGCCGCGCCCCGGGCCGGGAAGGCGAGGAGGCCTCCGGCTGGAACATCATCAGCAGCCTGGCGCCCAACCGCCTGAAGAAGGCGCTGATCGTGATCCTGAAAGGGCGCGAGAACCTGGTGCGCTTCTCCCCGCCCCTCTCCCTGCGCTACATGGCGGACAAGCACGGCACCGACGAGGCCATCGCCCACAAGCTGGCGCGGGTGGCCCGCACCCACTTCAGCCGCCAGCAGCTGGCCGCCACCGGGCCCAAGCTGCCGAACCGCAACCTGCTGTTTAAGCAACTGCTGGATTCGAGCGTGATCCAGCAGGCCATCGAGGAGGAGGCCAGACGGGAAGGGATCAGCCTGGAGAAGGCGCAAAAGCGTGCCCACGGCTACATGGACGAGATCGCCTCCAATTTTTCCTATCGGTTGATCCGCCTCGGCGAAAGCTTCCTTGGCTGGCTGTGGAACAAGCTCTATCGCGGCCTCTCGGTCAACGGAGCAGAGCAGGTGCGTCAGCTGGCCCAGGAAGGGCACGAGATCGTCTACGTCCCCTGCCATCGCAGCCACATGGATTACCTGCTGCTCTCCTACGTCATCTACCACCAAGGCATGGTGCCACCCCACATCGCGGCGGGCATCAACCTCAACTTCTGGCCGGCAGGCCCCATCTTCCGCCACGGCGGCGCCTTCTTCATCCGCCGCACCTTCAAGGGCAATCCGCTCTACAGCACGGTATTCCGGGAGTACCTCAACCTGCTGTTCGCCAAGGGCTATTCGGTGGAATTCTTCACCGAGGGTGGGCGTTCGCGTACCGGTCGCCTGCTGCCCCCCAAGACCGGCATGCTGGCCATGACCCTGCAGGCCATGATGCGCGGGCTGGACAGGCCGGTGACCCTGGTCCCCGTCTACCTCGGCTACGAGCACGTGATGGAGGTGAATACCTACCACAACGAACTCAAGGGGAGCCGCAAGGAGAAGGAGAGCTTCCTGCAGGTGCTCGGCATCCTGCGCAAGCTGCGCAACTATGGCCGTGGCTTCGTCAATTTCGGCGAACCACTGACCCTCAACAGCTACCTCGGCGAACATGTGCCCACCTGGAAGGAGAGCATCGGCCGGGAGGAGCGCCCCGAGTGGATGGCCTCCACCGTCAACCAGCTGGCCGAGCTGCTGATGACCCGCATCAACGATGCCGCCGCCGTCAACGGCTTGACCCTGAGTGCCCTGGCCCTGCTGGCCGCCGAGCGCCACGCCCTGACCCGGGACGAACTCCAGGCCCAGCTCAACACCTATCTGGACCTGCTCAAGCAAGTGCCCTACAGCCCGCACAGCACCATGCCGGACGAGGACGCCAGGACCCTGCTGGAGCAGGCGATGGAGCTCAACAAGTTCGAGGTGAGCGAGGACAAGCTGGGCCAGATCATCAGCCTGGACCGCTATCAGGCGATCCTGCTCACCTACTACCGCAACAACATACTGCACCTGTTCGCCATGCCCTCCCTGGTGGCGGCCCTGATCGAGCGGTGCGAGGGGATCTCCCGCAGCGAGATCGTCGCCCGCTGTGTCGACATCTACCCCCTGCTCAAGACCGAACTCTTCCTGCGCTATGAAGAGGACGAGCTGCCGGAACTGATCGATGCCCTGCTGGCCGAGCTGTTACGCCAGCAACTGGTCGAGGCACGCGACGGCGGCTACTGGGTCAACCCCGGCAACCAGATGCGCCTGCTGCTCTTGGCCGAAAGCATTCAGGAGACCCTGCAACGCTACGCCATCGTGCTGACCCGCATGCTGGCCCAACCCCACATCGAGGCGGAGCAACTGGAAGCGGACGGCCTGATGATGGCGGAGCGCCTCGGCACCCTGCACGGCATCAACGCCCCCGAGTTCTTCGACCAGAAGCTGTTCAGCACCCTGATCCACACCCTGCGCAGCGAAGGCTATCTGGATCCGGGCTGCAAACCGGATCTCGGCCGCTTCCAGGCATTGGCCGACAACATAGTGCCGCTGCTTAGCAACAAGATCCGCCGCACCATCCAGGCGGGCAACCGGCTCTGAGACGTCGACACCCAACAAAAAGGCCGCATCATGCGGCCTTTTTTCATCCAGGAAGGGGGGCGGGTTAGAGGTAGTGAACCATCACCCCGAGCAGCACCAGCGCCCCCACGTAGTTGTTGTTGAGGAAGGCCTGGAAGCAGGCTTCCCGCTGCCGCTCCCGGATCAGTCGCTGCTGGTAGACGAACAGCGCCGCCGCCCCCAGCAGTCCCCAGTAATAACCTGACCCCAACCCCATCAGCTGCCCGATCCCCAGCAGGATCAGCAGGGTCGCCAGTTGCAGCGCGCCGATGATCCGCTTGTCGTGGCGGCCAAACAGGATGGCGCTCGATTTCAGCCCCAGCTTGAGGTCATCGTCCCGGTCCACCATGGCGTACTCGGTGTCATAGGCGATGGTCCACAGCAAATTGGCAAGAAACAACAGCCAGGCTTCCGGCGGCAGGGCATTGGCCTGAGCCGCGTAGGCCATGGGAATGGACCAGGAGAAGGCCATGCCGAGCACCAGTTGAGGGATGGGGATGAAGCGCTTCATGAAGGGGTAGCAGACTGCCAGCAGCAAGCCGGCAAAGGACAGGCTGATGGTGAGCGGGTTCAACGTCAGCACCAGGGCGAACGAGAGAAGCGCCAGCACGGCGAACAGCACCAGCACTTCCCGCTCGGCGACCCGCCCCATGGGCAGCGGTCGTCCAGCGGTGCGTTTCACATGACCGTCGAAGTTGCGATCCGCATAGTCATTGATGACACAGCCGGCGGAGCGCATCAGGAAGACGCCCACCACGAACACGGTCAGGATCCAGGGGTCAGGCAGGCCACCAGCCGCCAGACAGAGCGCCCACAGGGTCGGCCACAGCAGCAGCAGGGTACCGATGGGCTTGTCGATGCGGGCCAACTGCGCATAGGCCAGTCCCCGCTCCTTGGTTAACAGCTTCACTCCAGCTCCTTATCCGATGGCAACGAATGAGACGATAGCGAGGGCAGGAAAAGTTCATGGACCAGCAGTGGCCATTGCCCCAGAAACAGGCGGGAACGACGCCCCCAGACGGTGGCGGCCGGACACCAGGGATTGCTCGCTATCTCGAAACAGGCCAGTTGCAGGTGATCCCGCCGCGCCGGTGCATCACCGAAAATGCGCTCTCCCAGCGGCTGCTCTCCCAGATCCTGCAAACCGCCCCCCTGCAAGGCCGCTTCGGCAAACAGGGTCCAACCCAGGATGGCAGGCCCGCCATCACCGTGCAGGATCACCTCACGGCACATGCCCGCGGGGGCCGACACCGCCACCAGCGCCTGCTCGTCCACCGTCAGCGACACGGCGCGATTGCCGAGCAGTTGCACCGAGAGATGATGATTGTAACGACGCAGGCGCCGGGTCATGGAATCGGCCTCCAGCAACCAGGGACGCAGCGCCTCGGGCGGTTCGCACTCTGCAGGCGCCCGCCACGGGACGAGCTGGACGAGGGGAACAGTCAACTCGGACTTCACAGCTTCACCATCCGGAGATTTCCGTTGTCAGGTTAAAAACCGGTTTATTATCCGTAAATCAATGGCGAATTGTAAGAACATCCGTGCTTGACGGCCCCGATGGCAGCATCAAAAATGGGGCATCCGTCGCTGCCGAGCCATCCAGATGAAGATCTTCAGAATTCTGCTGCTGTCCCTGGGGTGTACCCTCTTGAATACACAGGCCTTCGCCAACGAGGAAGAGGCCACCGATCCCGCCTCCTCCGCCGTCCAGCCGGGATTCGCCTATCACGCTCTGGATCCGGACATCATCACCAACTACCTTGGCGACGGCAAAACCCTCGGCTATGTACGGGTGACGGTAGAGCTGATGGCCACGGACGCTGCCGACCTCAAGTTGCTGGAGCAGCACGACCCCCTGATCCGCGACGCCATCATCCGGCTGATTGGCAGCAAGACGGGCGCACAGATCAAGTCCCTGGTGAACCGGGAAGAGCTGCGCAAGGAGTGTGAGGCCAAGGTCAATGAGCTGCTGGTCAAGGAGACAGGCAAGAAGGCGGTCCGCGAGCTCATCTTCACCAAATACCTGTACCAGTAACCACACCGGGAGGGGTCCCGCCCCTCTCACCCGTTGCATTCACTGTCGAGGACGTCATGGGTCACAAGACGCTGTGTGAGTGGCGCCGTCACGAGATCCCCGCCGATCTCAAGACGCTGCGCAAGATTGTGCGCAAACCCAAATTCGTGTGTGGCAAGTGTGCCCGCAGCGCCAATGACAAGGATTACCTGTGCCAGCCGCTGCGGCTGAAGCATAAAGAAGGGTAGGTACCTCTTCTCACGAAGAGGTTCACGCAATATTTCAGAAGAGAGAGGAAGGCTGATTTATTGATCAGTCCAGCCATGGCGACCCTGTTCAAACAGGCGACGGGCCTGCACGTCGTTGGGACAGACGCCGCGATACTCCTCTCCCGACCGTCCTGCCAGATAGAGATGCTCGGGTCGGCAATACCAGGCCAGCCCCTTCTGGCGACCCAGCTCCCAAAGGGCAACGTCCACTTTTTCCCCACACTGGGTCTGGTGAAATGCCACCCGATCGCCAGCAAAACCGAGCTTGCCGTCCGCCTCTCCCACGTCGCTCCACGCCTTCTCGCAAGGGTCGTCGGAGTTGGAAACACAGCCCCCGAGCAGGGCGGCACAAAACATGATGACGAGTGAGCGCATATTCATCCTTGGCGTCGTTGGAATCGTTGTTGAGCCGCTGCCTGCCTCGTACAGCGTCATTTGAGCAGTTCATTCTAACCAGCCCGCCCCGTTCTCACCAAGGGCTGCCCCCCCTCGCCACACAAAAAATCGGGCGGGCACCAGGCCCGCCCTCAGGCGTTACAGGGAATCACTGATCGTCGAGAGGGTCATAGTCCTGCCAGCTCTCGTCATCCAGTTCCTCCAGCTCGTCTTCCCAGGATTCCGGCTCCCAGTCATCATCGAGATCGAAATCAGGCGTCTGCGTACCCATGCTCATTCTCCTTGGATAGTGCACCGGCCTACAAAGTCTATCCAGAATAATGGGGCTCGCCAGTGGTTCCGCTCAGAGCTTGACCAGGGTGCAGCCAGCCACCTGGAGTCATGGCTCCGGTGGCATCCACGCTCTGCTCCAACCCGGTGACAGACCGGGCGAACACGGTCGGCTGGCAGTTCCCGCGCAGGGCGACGGTGCACCGACCTGGTCTTCGGTCACAACGCCTTGAACATGCTTGCATCGCCCTGTCGTGGCATCGCTCGTCAGGTGCTCTGGCGCTTTTGCAATTGAAAATCCAGGGCGAGGCTCATGCCGGCCACCTCCTCGCCCGCCAGTTGGCGCAGGATCAGCTCCGCCGCCTCCCTGCCCATCTGGTGATAGGGGATCCTGACCGAAGTCAGCGCAGGATGACAGGCGCGCGCCACATCCAGATCGTCGAAACCGGCGATGGCGAGCTTGCCCGGCACGCTCAGATGGCGGCGCTGGCATTCGAACAGCACCCCGGCCGCCAGCTCGTCGTTGACGCAGATCAGCGCATCCAGTTCGGGCCAGCGCAGCAGAAACTCCCCCAGCATGGCCGCCCCAGTGCTAAAACTCGGCAGCTCAGAGGTATTGATGATGGCGTCCGGGGAGAGGTAGTTGTCCAGCAGCGCCTTCTGCCAGCCCTGCATGCGCTGCTGCAGCATCCACTGCTCCTGGCGGGCACAGAGAAAGCCGATGTTGCGATGACCGCGCTCGATGAGGTGGCGGGTCAGCTGATAACCGGCATCGAAGTTGGAGACCCCGACGTTCATGTCGATGGGATGGCGCGCCATGGCTCCCACCTCCACCACCGGCAAGCGGGCCGCCTGCAGGCGCTGCCGGATGACCTCCCCGGGATCCCCCCCAAACAACACCACGGCGGCCGGATTGTGCTGCAGGAAATTGCTGAGCAGGCTGGCCTCCTGCTGCTTCAGGTGCTGGGCATCCCCCAGCATGATCTGGTAGCCCTCGGCGAGCAGGGTCTGCTGCAGCCCGGCAATCATGTCACCGCAGGCGCGCTCCGCCAGGCTGGGGACGATGACTACTATGGTCTGGGAAGTGGCGGACGCCAGCGCCCCCGCCGCCCGATTGGGGATATAGCCGAGTTCATCCACCGCCGCCTCGATGCGCTCTCGCATCTTGTCTGACACCAGCTCGGGGGTGCGCAGGGCGCGCGACACCGTCATGGCTCCCACGCCAGCCAACTGGGCCACGTCGTTGAGGGTCACCCGACCCGTGCTGCGGCGTTTTTTCGCTTCTGACATCCTTTCCCTTCCTCGGCATACGGGCATTCACTTTAAGGCAAAAGCGGGGCACTGACTATTTGCTCAAACCGGATTTTACCTTCTTTGAGGCCGATAAGGGGCAGGATGAATCCCTTCTGTGAGAGAAATGATAGCGCTATCACAGATCAATGTTAGCGCTATCTGGTAGCGCTAACTTTCGGGATCAAGCTCACAGTTATCAAGAGGCAAGATCGCTAGATTGGCGCCATCCTATCCAGCCCGGACACTGCCATGCTGACCCAATTGCTGACCGAGGAGGTCATTTCCATCGAAGCGGGCGCCCGCGACTGGCGCCACGCCATCGAGCTGGCCACCGCCCCCCTGCTTGCCAACGGCACCATAGAGCCCTCCTATGTGGCGGCGCTCTATCGCTCCCACGAGGAGCTCGGCCCCTACTACGTGCTGGGCCCGGGCCTGGCCATGCCCCACGCCCGCCCGGAAGACGGCGTCAACCGGTTGGGACTGGCGCTGACCGTACTGAAAGAGGGGGTCAACTTCGGCTCCGAGGGCAACGACCCGGTGCGGCTGCTGGTCACCCTGGCCGCCAGCGACAGCAACTCCCACGTGGAGACCATCGCCCAGCTGGCCGAACTGTTCATGAATGAAGAAGACGTGGCGGCCATCATGACGGCCACCAGCAAAGACGACATCTTGCGCATCCTGGCGCGTTATTGAGTGGCGCCCTGCGCCCGACAGAGGAAGAGAACATGAAGATTCTGGTTGTATGCGGACACGGCCTGGGCACCAGCCTGATGATGGAGATGAGCATCAAGAGCATTCTCAAGGAGCTGGCCGTGACGGCCGAGGTGGATCACCGGGATCTCGCCTCCGCCGGCAGCGAGAGCGCCGAGATCTTTGTCGCCACCCGCGACATCGCCGAACAGCTGGTCAGCATGGGGGTCGACGGCCGGCTGGTATCCCTGGACAACATGGTCGACAAGGCCGCCATGAAAGAAAAACTCGCCATCGCCCTGCGCGAGCTGGGCGCACTCTAACCCCTTTGCGACTGTCTGGGCGGCTGGTGAGCCGCCGCTTCCATCTGCTTGGAGCTGACCATGGAATTTTTCAATTTTCTGATGTTTGACGTGCTGTCGGAGCCGGCCGTGCTGGTTGGCCTCATCGCCCTCATCGGCCTGATCGCCCAGAAGAAACCGGTGACCGAGTGCATCAAGGGCACGGTCAAGACCATCATGGGCTTCGTCATCCTGGGGGCCGGCGCCACCCTGGTGGTGAACTCGCTGGGCGACTTCGCCACCATCTTCCAGCACGCCTTCGGCATCAAGGGGGTGGTGCCCAACAACGAGGCCATCGTCTCCATCGCCCAGCAGTCGTTCGGCAAGGAGATGGCGATGATCATGTTCTTCGCCATGCTGGTGAACATCCTGATCGCCCGGCTCACCCCGTGGAAATTCATCTTCCTGACCGGTCACCACACCCTGTTCATGTCGATGATGGTGGCAGCCATCCTTTCCGCCGGCGGCATGAGCGGCATCCCGCTCATCGCGGTGGGCAGCCTGGTGGTCGGCGTGACCATGGTGCTGTTCCCGGCCCTCGCCCACCCCTACATGAAGCAGATCACCGGCTCGGACGATGTGGCACTCGGCCACTTCTCCACCTGCTCCTACGTGCTGGCCGGCTGGATCGGCGCCAAGTTCGGCAACAAGGCCCACAGCAGCGAAGAGGTGCAGGTGCCCAAAAGCCTGCTGTTCCTGCGCGATACCCCGGTGGCCATCTCCTTCACCATGGGCATCATCTTCCTCATCACCTCCGCCTTCGCCGGGCCCGAGTTCGTCGCCAGCGTCGCCAAGGGCAAGCACTGGTTCATGTTCTCCCTGATGCAGTCCATCACCTTCGCCGCCGGGGTCTACGTGATCCTGCAGGGGGTGCGGATGGTCATCGCCGAAATCGTGCCGGCCTTCAAGGGGATCTCCGACAAGCTGGTGCCCAACGCCAAGCCGGCGCTGGACTGCCCCATCGTCTTCCCCTACGCCCCCAATGCGGTGCTGATCGGCTTCCTGTCGAGCTTCGCCGCCGGTCTGGTGGGCATGGTGCTGCTCTACCTGCTGGGGCTCACCGTCATCATTCCAGGCGTCGTGCCGCACTTCTTCGTTGGTGCGGCGGCCGGGGTGTTCGGCAATGCCACCGGCGGTCGTCGCGGCGCTCTCCTCGGTGCCTTCGCCAACGGCCTGCTGATCACCTTCCTGCCGGTATTCCTGCTGCCGGTGCTGGGGGATCTGGGCTTTGCCAACACCACCTTCAGCGATGCCGACTTCGGCGTGGTGGGGATCCTGCTCGGCCTCATCGTACGCTGATCACTCTTGCCCATCGGGGGCATGGCCGACGGTGCCATGCCCCCGCTCATCTTCCCGCACTGCCAGCCGGGCCCCACCAGCCCGAACAACGTCGAAATTATGTGCAAACACAGTGCGTTGGATCGGATTTTCACCCCATAGCGGCAGCATCTGACAGGGGAGTGCGATATGCTGATGCGCTGACGTTCAACCCGACCTCGCTCGAGGCCCTTTCCATGAAATACCTGGTAGTACAAACCAAACAGATAGGAGATGTGCTGATCTCCACCGCACTGTGCAACAACCTCAAGCAGCACGACCCTGCCGGGGAAGTTCACTATCTGGTCATGGATTACTGCGCGGGCATGGCAGAGGGAAACCCCAACATCGATCGATTGATCGTCATCGAGAAGGCGCGCCGCAACGAGTGGCGCTACATGAAGGATTTGCTGCTGGGCATTCGCCGCGAGCGCTACGATGTGGTGATCAACAGCCAGGGCCAGATGATAGGTCTGCTCACCTGCCTCATCTCCGGCGCCCGCCTGCGGATCGGCTTCGACTCCTTCCCATGGCGCCTGGGCCACAACCGCATCGTGCGCTTTCGCCATGACACCGAGCATCAGGGCAACAGCACCCTGGTGGACGACCGGTTTTCACTGCTCAAGCCCCTCGGCCTCGCCAGGGAGGATCGCAACTACTATCTCTGGCTCAGCGACGAGGAGAAACAACGGGGGCGCGAGACCCTGCTGGCCGCTGGCGTCGACCCGACCCGGCCACTCATCGCCATGGGAGTGAACTCCCTCGGGCATTACAAGCGCTGGCCCATCGACTGCTTCGCCAAGGTCGCCCAGTGGCTCATCGAGGAGCACAATGCCCAGATCCTGGTCTATTGCGGACCGGGGGAAGAGGAGTACAACCGGGGGCTGAAGCCGCTGCTGCCAGAGGCGTTGCAGGCCAGCGTGTTTGACCATGTTCAGACCCGTTCGGTACGGGAGCTGGTGGGGCTCTTCGCCCATTGCCAGCTCTTCGTCGGCAATGATACCGGACCGCGGCACATGGCGCAGGCGCTGGATATCCCCCTGCTCACCATCGTCTCTCCCCTCGGACACTCCGCCATTGCCAATCCCGTCTCTCATCCCCGTTATCGCTTCGTCGACACGGGTCGTCAGGATCCGCAGCAGGAAGTGCGCGAGGTACAAATGCAGCTGGATCAGCTCTGGAGTCAAGTCACACCAGTCACCGGCAAGCAGGCAGATGGAGACATGGCTCCCCTGCCCACTGTCTAGCACGGTGATGCCATATCGCCGTCATTTGCGCAGGCGGAAGAACTCCTTCTGCCATTCATAGAGAGACCCTGACCAGCCTTTGGCCTTGGCACGCAAGAACACAAGACCGGATGAGCGTTTCCAGCTGTGCTGGAACCAGTGGGTCATGTAGCGCTCTGCCGCCGGCTCGAAATGAATCGCCTCCCCCTGGTAGTTGTAGAAATAGTGCACGGGGGCGATCAGGGCGGTATCCCCTGATGATGCCAGCTTCTCCGAGACCAGGTGTGTCATTATCTCCGGCCCCATGTACATGGGAGAGGACATGATCTCCTGTTCATAGAAGCGCACCAGTTCGGACAGCATGGCCGAATCTTGTCTGGCGTAGATGACCGCGGTGCCGATCAGCCGATCGGATTCGTAGCCAACGCCAAAGGCCACGGACTCGAAGAGCGGGAAGGGATCCTGGTTGATGGTGACATCGGTATCCAGATACAGACCCCCTTCCTGAGCGAGGATCTTGAGCCGCAGGTAATCGGTCACGAAGGCCAGCAGGCCTCGCCGGTAGCACTCCCGGGCAAAGGTGCACTCCTGTATCCAGCGTTTGACCTGCGGATCCGTGTCCAGCCAGAGCTTGTAGTCGTAACCCTGCTTGCGCCAGTCATCGATGCACACGTGCGCCAGAGGAGGCAAGCGGCTGCCGAGCCAGATGGCGTGAATGGTTCTGTTGGTCGCACTCATGCCTTGCCCCCCGCCTGTTTCATGTTCCACAGGGCCATCCTGACGAAGCGGTAGAAGCGATAGAGTTCACGGGTCAACTTGAATCCCAGCGGAACTTTCTTCAGCACGACCTGATTCTGGATGTCGCTGCCCATGTCCCGCGGACTGTAGATGGCATAGGGAATCAGGCCGGTACAGATGAGCCCGGTGCGATAGGACTCACCGATGAAGTTGTCGACCGAACAGAGCCACCGCTGGCTGTGGGCCAGCAACCGGCGGGCCCCTTGGGGAGAGATGCTGTATCCCGTGGTCCAGCACGAGTTGTTGTGCCAGAACATGAGCTGCATGTTGTCCACTGTAGTCAGGGCCGTGGCGGTACCGATCTGGGGTTCCACCTTCACGTACTCGTACTGTTCGTGGATCTTCGGCAGGGTACCCACCACCTCTTCAAAATACTGGGTGGGCAGGAAATCGTCTTCCAGGATGAGGATGGGCTCGTCGAGCTCGACACACTTCTCCCACAGCAGATAGTGGCTGGCATAGCACCCCTTTTCCCCGGGCGTCAGCGGTCTGCTGCGAAACCGGATCCTGTGCTGATCATCCGGCAGGGCCTGCAGCCGCTCGGGCAGCCCCTCAAAACCGTTCACTGCGCTGAAAAATTCGAAGGGGATGCCTCTGGCAGAGAGCACAGACTCGACACGACTGCGCCGCTCGACGGCCCTGTCCAGACTAATGACGTAAATTTTCATGACCTTCCTTTCCAAGCCTGTTCAGTTCCCAATGCAATGCGGTCGAGTAGATGGCGCCCATGAAGACGCTGAATACCCACTGCCCGGAACGCATGTAGAAGAATGATTCGAAGTTGTTGATGATGAGCCAATAGAGGATGAAGGAGATGGCCAGCATCTTGATGAAACGGGACGAAACCGGACAGCACAGCACCTGGCGGAGCACCGAGAAAAGTGTGCCATACAACACCAGGAAACCGGCTACCCCCCAGCACACCAGTGTTTCCATGTTGGAGTTGTGCAGGTGACGAAACTCCCGGGTAATGTAGTCAGGCAGCGTCTTGGAGAGGGTGATCACCAACGACTGGCTGCCATAGCCTGTCCCGAAGAAGGGGTGAGCCAGGAACCACTGGATGGCCTCCAGCCAGGTCTTCAATCGCACCCCGATGCTGAAGTCCCGTACCTCGTTCCAGTTACCCGTCAGGATGGCATGCACATCCCCCTGATGCACGAAGCCGGCCAGCAACCGCTCCCGGATGAACGAAACCTGATACAGCGCCAGCATGGTCATCAGCAAGATGGCGTAGGTCAACACCACCTTGCGCCTTGGCCAGTGCTCTCCTCCCCCCAGCAAGGGGAGGATGGCCAGCGAAGCCGAGATCGCCAGCCAGGACTGACGGGACTGCAGAATGACGGAGAAGACCCCGAACAACAGGATACCGAGCAGGATCCCGGCATTGCCCAGCGACAGCTTCCTGAATTTCGATGTAAGCAACAAGAGCACAAAAAACAGGAAGCAGGCACCCGCGATCAGGGAGCCGTGCTGGGCATTGCGGTAATTGAAATCTACCCTGGCCCCATCAAGACCTGTCTCCACGATGGAGAAGAAGGAGGAGTGATAGGCAAAGGTGAAAATGACACCGAGGCAGAAGGTCAGCAGGGTGATGACAATCCGGCGCGGGTCCCCCTTCAGCCAGTAGGCGAGACCAAGGAAGAAGAAGAGGTATGCCATCGACTTCACAGAAGGGTATTTGAGGGCATAGTCGGGCACGAACTGTCTGGATGCGACCCAGCTCAGGCTCTGTACCACCAGGGCCAGACAGAGCAGTTGAAAGATCCTGTTCCTTGTAAAGAAGGCCCTCTCCACATAGAAGGCCATCAGGGTGGCCAACACTATGATGGTCTGGCAGACGTCGGCGATCAGCTGAATCGAATCCTTGAACAGGGTGTAACCCAGAATATTCAGGAAGATGAAGTTGCCGAACGCCTGGCCGTGAAAGATGCGGAGAAAATCGTCACTCGTCGATGAGTCATGATCTGTCATACGGAGCAAGGTGTATTCCCTGTCAGGTTTTTCGGAAGACATAGTTGCCACGGATCTTGCGCCACAGACCGAACATGTCTGTGCGGGGGAAGATGGCGATCCGGCGGATCTGGAACGGATCCCGGTGCATGGCTCTGGGGCCGCTGTTGGTGGCCACAGCATAGCGATAACCGGCGGCAACGGCCTGGGATTTTGCACTGTCGTTCAGATCCCCGTAAGGATAGGCAAACGAGATCAGGGGATGGCCGAGCAGCTGCTCCAGCCAGGCCTTGTTGGCCTGGATCTGGTGGGCCTGCTCCTCTGGGGGGAGCGTACTCAGGCGGGGGTGAGTCAGGGTATGGCCCCCGATCTCCACATGACCGGAGGCCACCAGCGCCTTGATCTCCTCCGGGGTCATCAGGGTCACCGGGGTATCGGGGTGGGTCGGGTGCTCCACATCCCAGCGATTGTGATCCTCACCGGTCACCACATAAACCACCGCCTTGTAGCCATACTTTTCCAGCAGCGGCAGCATGCGGGTGAGGTTGTCCCGATAGCCGTCGTCCACGGTGATCATCAGGTACTTCTTGCCGTATTGCAGCCGGTGGATGAACCCGTTCTCCGCCAGGTCGGCAAATGTCAGCGTCTCGTAGCCCAGCCACTTCATCAGCTTGAGGTGCTTCTCGAACATGGCGACCGGGAGCCAGGTGCCATGCACCCCCTTCTCGCTCTCGTGCTCGATGAAGCGGTGATACATGATGACCGGCATCTCCCGGCGCAGGGTCTCGACCACGGCATCCTGATAGACGGATTCCAGCCCGGTCACGATGCCTTGCAAATCATACTCTTGCAGGATCCGTTGGCGCACTGGGTCTGGCACCACCTTGGAGGCCAGCGCCGAAGGGATCTGCGCCTTCAGACCGGCAAAATCGATGGCCAGATCCCTGGGGCCGATGTCGCCGAAGTTGCTGGCGAGCGCCTCGTCCAGATTCTGCTCCGTCACCAGACCGATGGCCCTGGCTTCGCCGATGGCAAACGCCGGACGACCGCACAGCAGCGCCTCCATCGCCACCCGACCGGCACCGATCACCAGATCGCAGCCCGCCATCAGGGCGGGCACATCGTCCACATAACCGACGAAGTCGACCTTGTCCTGAAAACGGGCAAAACGCGCCGGCACCTGGGTACCGCTGACGACGCGCACCCGGCAGGCTTCCAGATCCAGTACCTCGTCCAGCAACCGGTAGCAGAGCTCCCCCTTGGGACCGCTCAGCCGACCAATGATGGCGATCACCGGTTTGTCGTTGTCCGGTATCGGCACGGGCTGGAACTTGTCGGTCTCGATGCCGTTGCGCAGCACCTGCACCATGGCCGGGTCCACCCCCAGGTTGTCGATGATCTGGCTGGCGATATCCTCGCACACCGCCACCGCCCGATAGCCCAGCGCATGGAATGCCTTGCGGGAGGCGTGTACCGGCTGGCGCCCGTGCACCGTGGTGATCATGGGGGTGCCGGTCAGCTTGCAGGCGACGTAGCTGCTCCAGCCCGAGGCGCGCGAATGGGCGTGTACAAGCTGGATCCTGTGCTTGCGGATCAGATAGATGAGATAGAAGACGTGCCAGAAGCGGCGCAGGATGCTGCGCTTGTTGAAGCGCAACCGAAAGACCGGCCCCAGAGTCGGTTTGGTCAGGGTGTCAGAGACGTAGAAAACCTGGTGGCCACGGCGGGTCAGCTCGTTGCCGACCGTGGTGGCATAGACCTCCGCGCCCGTCACTTCGAGCTGGGAGAGAGCCATCAATATGTTCATGCAAGCGCATCCGATCGACGGGTGGCCAGAGCCACCCGTCAGAGGGGGATCAAGCCCGGTTCAACCAGGCCATGTAATCGGCCACGCCTTCGGCCACAGTCTTGAACTCGCCGTCATAGCCGACGCCGCGCAACTTGGTGAGATCCGCCTGGGTGAAGCTCTGGTAGCGACCCTTGAGGTGATCCGGGAAGGGAATGTATTCGATGGCGCCTTTCTGGTGATGCCTGATCACGGCTTCCGCCACGTTCTGGAACGGCTCAGCCCGGCCGGTACCGCAGTTGAAGATGCCGGAGTGCTGCGGATTCTGCCAGAACCAGAGGTTCACCTTGCAGACGTCGTCCACGTAGATGAAGTCGCGCATCTGGCCGCCATCCGGGAAGCCGTCACAGCCCTCGAACAGCTTGGGATTGTCCCCCTGCTTCACCTGGGTATTGAGGTGGAAGGCCACGGACGCCATGGAGCCCTTGTGCTGCTCGCGGGGACCATAGACGTTGAAGTACTTGAGACCCACCACCTGGGAGTTGATCTCCGGCATCCAGCGACGCACGTACTGATCGAACAACTGCTTGGAGTAGCCGTAGACGTTGAGGGGCTGCTCGAACCTGGGATCTTCGATGAAGTTGTCGTTGCGCCCGCCATAGGTCGCGGCGGAAGAGGCGTAGATGAAGGGGATTTCCCGTTCGATGCAGTAGTGGAACAGATCCTTGGAGTACTCGTAGTTGACCTCCATGATGAACTTGCCGTTCCACTCGGTGGTCGCGGAGCAGGCGCCTTCGTGGAAGATCACCTCGATGCCGTCATCCCACTCCTCGAATTCGTCACCGGAGACGATCCGCGCCTGGAACTCGTCCTTGTCCATGTAGTCGGCGATGGTGAGGTCGACCAGGTTGACGAACTTGGTGCCGTCGGTCAGGTCATCGATGACCACGATATCGGTCCGTCCTTGAGCGTTCAGCTGCTTGACCAGATTGCTGCCGATAAAGCCAGCACCGCCAGTTACTACGATCATGGAGTTTGCCTCGCGTACGTTGTGGCCCCGTGTGACTGCCTGTTAAAGCTGTGTATAGTGGGCCAATTTGAAATTGCCGAAAAGTTTATCACGGGCCGCAAGGGGATTCGACCTCGATGACTTTTCCCCTTCGGGCCCGGCAGAGGGACCAGCGATGAAGACCAGAGACAGGATCATCCACAGCGCCACCGAGCTGTTCAACGATCAGGGCGAGCGCAACATTACCACCAACCACATTGCCGCACACCTTGGCATCAGCCCGGGCAACCTTTACTACCACTTCAGAAACAAAGAAGACATCATCCACTCCATCTTCGATCAGTACGCCCGCCACCTGAGCGACAGCTTCACTCCGATCCGCAGCAGCGAGATCCGGCTGGAGGATCTGATGGGCTACCTGGATGCCATCTTCTATTTGATGTGGCAGTTCCGCTTCTTCTACGCGAACCTGCCGGACATCCTGAGTCGCGACGAGCTGCTGCAGCAGAAATACCTCAAGGCACAGGAGCAGCTCCGTGCCACCGTGGAGACGCTGCTCAGAAGCCTGCGCGAAGGCGGCATCATCGCCGTCAGCGATGAAGACCTGCCGGATCTCGGCCAGACCATCAAGATGGTCGTCACCTGCTGGATCCCGTTCCAGATCGCCCAGGCCCCGGCCACCCGCATCACCAAACCCCTGCTCTACCAGGGGGTCTTGCGGGTGCTGTTTTTGCTGCGCCCCTACGTGCAGCCACAGGTGGCCCCCCAGATACATCAACTGGAGCAACATTATCACCAACTGGCCCAACCAGCCGGGTGAGATCTGTTTCACAATTGTTGATTATCAGCATAAAAATTTGAATTTATACGCAGGGATTACAGTAAAATGTTGCCCATTCTAGGGTCTGTCGGCGTTTCGTCGCGACCGTGACGACGCCGAACCGTGCGGGTTGCACGGCCCGGGATCCTGATAACACAGTCGATACAGCAATGAGGACCGAGGATGTCTAACGGATTCTATCGTCACCTGACCGAACAGCTCGAACAGGTCAAGGCGGAAGGGCTATACAAGCAGGAGCGCATCATCACCTCGGCCCAGCAGGCCCAGATTGCGGTGGGCGGCGAGCAGGTACTGAACTTCTGTGCCAACAACTACCTGGGGTTGGCCAACCACCCCGACCTGATTGCCGCCGCCCATCAGGGGCTCGAGAGCCACGGCTTCGGCATGGCCTCCGTGCGCTTCATCTGCGGTACCCAGGACCAGCACAAGGCGCTGGAGCAGAAGCTGTCCGCCTTCCTCGGCACCGAAGACAGCATCCTCTACTCCTCCTGCTTCGACGCCAACGGCGGTCTGTTCGAGACCCTTTTCGGTGCCGAAGACGCCATCATCTCCGACGCCCTCAACCATGCCTCCATCATCGATGGGGTGCGGTTGTGCAAGGCCAGGCGCTATCGCTACGCCAACAACGACATGGCCGAACTGGAAGCCCAGCTCAAGCAGGCCGATGCCGACGGCGCCCGCTTCAAGCTGATCGCCACCGACGGCGTCTTCTCCATGGATGGCGTCATCGCCGACCTCAAATCCATCTGCGATCTGGCCGACAAGTACGATGCGCTGGTGATGGTGGATGACTCCCACGCCGTCGGCTTCATCGGTGAGAACGGCCGCGGCACCCACGAATACTGCGAGGTGATGGAACGGGTCGACATCATCACCGGTACCCTGGGCAAGGCGCTGGGTGGCGCGTCCGGTGGCTACACATCCGGCAAGAAAGAGGTGATCGACTGGTTGCGTCAGCGCTCCCGTCCCTACCTCTTCTCCAACTCCCTGGCACCCTCCATCGTCTCGGCCACCATCAAGGTGATCGACATGCTGGCCGAGGGTCACGACCTGCGTGCCCGCCTCAAGGAGAACAGTGCCTACTTCCGCGAGCGCATGAGCGCCGCCGGCTTTACCCTGGCCGGTGCCGATCACGCCATCATTCCGGTCATGCTGGGGGATGCCAAACTGGCCGCCGAGATGGCGAGCCGCATGCTGGACGCCGGTATCTACGTGGTGGGCTTCTCCTTCCCCGTGGTACCCAAGGGTCAGGCGCGCATCCGGACCCAGATGTCCGCCGCCCATACCCGGGAGCAACTGGACAAGGCGATCGATGCCTTCATTCGCATCGGTCGCGAGCTCGGTGTGATTTGATCACATGGCTGGCTGATTAAAACGGGGGCCAAGGTTGGGCCCCATTTTATTACCCTCTGTACCCGGCATGGCGCCGTGAGGAATCTGTCATGAAAGCACTCTCCAAACTCAAATCCGAAGTCGGCATCTGGATGACCGATGTCCCGGCTCCCGAGCTCGGCCACAACGATCTGCTCATCAAGATCCGCAAGACCGCCATCTGCGGCACCGACATGCACATCTACAACTGGGACGAGTGGGCCCAGAAGACCATTCCCGTCCCCATGGTGGTGGGGCACGAGTATGTGGGAGAGGTGGTCGCCGTCGGCCAGGAAGTGCGCGGCTTCGCCATCGGCGATCGCGTCTCCGGCGAAGGCCACATCACCTGCGGCCACTGCCGCAACTGCCGTGCCGGTCGCACCCACCTGTGCCGCAACACCATTGGTGTGGGTGTGAACCGCCCGGGTTCCTTCGCCGAATACCTGGTGATCCCGGCCTTCAACGCCTTCAAGCTGCCGGACAACATCCCCGATGAGCTGGCCGCCATCTTCGATCCGTTCGGCAACGCCGTGCACACCGCCCTCTCCTTCGATCTGGTGGGTGAAGACGTGCTCATCACCGGCGCAGGCCCCATCGGCATCATGGCCGCTGCCGTCTGCCGTCACGTTGGCGCCCGTCACGTGGTGATCACCGACGTCAACGAATACCGGCTGGAACTGGCCCGCAAGATGGGCGCCACCCGTGCCGTCAACGTGGCCAAGGAGAAGCTCTCCGATGTCATGGAAGATCTCGGCATGACCGAAGGGTTCGATGTGGGGCTGGAGATGTCCGGGGTGCCCAGCGCCTTCCAGGACATGATCGACAAGATGAACCACGGCGGCAAAATCGCCATGCTCGGCATTCCGCCCTCCACCATGGCCATCGACTGGGGCAAGGTGATCTTCAAGGGACTCTTCATCAAGGGGATCTACGGCCGCGAAATGTTCGAAACCTGGTACAAGATGGCAAGCCTCATCCAGTCTGGCCTGGATCTCAGCCCCATCATCACCCACCATTTCCATATCGATGACTTCCAGCAGGGCTTCGAAGCCATGGGCTCGGGCAAGTCCGGCAAGGTGATCCTGAACTGGGATTGACGACGCGCGAGGGGCGCCTTGGCAATCAGCGCGCCCTCTTTTGTTCAGCCTCACTACACCCGGCGTATGCCGGGTTTTTTTATGTGGCATCACCCCTTCCCGCTCTGCCACTTTGTTTGCAGATTGCTTAACACTTCACACACAAGCGTTTAAATGGCTGTAACTATTCGGTTATAATCCCGTCGTTTTCTGGGGATAATAAGAGCCTGCTGGGAGTACATGAGCGTGTTGAAAAAACTGAGCTATTTGCTGGCTGCCGGGATGGCGGCTGCCACTCTGTCCGGCGCCGTCCTTGCCGCCGATGACATGTCGACAGAGGCCATCGCCGAGCGTATTGCCCCGGTTGGCCAGGTTTATACCGCCAAGGATCTGGAAGGTATTGCGACCGCCGCGGCCGCGCCTGCGGCAGCCTCCTCAGGCCCCCGTGACGGCGAGACCGTGTTCAAGGGTGCCTGCTTCGCCTGCCACGATACCGGTGCCGCCGGCGCCCCCAAGCGAGGTGACAAGGCCGCCTGGGAGCCACGCATCGCCCAGGGCTTCGACACCTTGCGCAAACACGCCATCGAAGGCTTCACCGGCAAGGCTGGCATGATGCCACCGCGGGGGACCTGCGCCACCTGCAGTGACGAAGAGATCGAGAACGCCATTCACTACATGATCGACAAGCTCTAAGTAATTGAAAGGGCTCCTCTTGCAGCCCTTTCAATCCCATCACTTCCGACTACGCTTGAAGGTAAGTTTTTTCGGGAGTGTTGCATGTCAGTTCAGCCCACCACACCGCCAGACTCGCACTCCTTGCTGGCGGTCGTCTCCTCCATCATGGATTTTCCCGCCCCCGGCATTGCCTCCCCCGAGGATTACGCCCGACTGGTCGGTCTGCTGGACACACTCTGCCCTCTGCAACATTTCGCCATGCTGGGGCTGGCCGACGGGGGGCTGAACTGGCGCTACACCTATCAGCTTCCCGACGTGTTCAAGCAACAATTGGGACGGGAAGAACCTCGCCTCACCGAACAGCTCACCCGGCTCGATGAAGGTCAGGGCTGGTGCGTGCAGCCTGTGGAGCATATCGACGTGCAGTGGTTGCTGGCACGCAGCACCCCGGATCAGGCACCCACCCTGAGGTTGCTGCTGGAGTGCCTGGCCAAACGCCTGCACGAAACCCAGACCGGTACCCAGCTGGCGGGACAGGCTTCCCCTCTCATGCAGCGGGATCCCCAGTGGCAGGAGAAAATCGAGAAGATCGGCCGAGTGATGCGCCTGGCTCACAACCTGCCTCAGCATGCCCTGTTTGCCCAGTTGGAAGCTGTGTTGCGCCAGATGCTCTCGGTCAGCGACATGTTGCTGATCCGGCTGGAAAACCAGCGACTGGAGCGACTCTATCCACCACACCTGACATACGACGATGACATCATTCGGGCCATGTGCCACAGCACCAACAGCGTAGAGCGCCATGAAGAGGGACTTTACTGGTACAGCCTGCCCCTGCGCCAGCAGCAGCAATACTTTGCCCACCTCATCCTCAACATGACCCGGCCTCTGGAAACCGATGACAGGCTGTTCCTCGATTTCCTGCGCCATCAGCTGACCCTGTTGCTGGAGCTCAAAAGGGTGCGACAGCAACTCGATGAGCTCAACTCGGAGGAGTCCATCAACCAGCGACTCCAACAGCTGCGCCAAACCAACTTGAGGTTGCAGAAACGGCTCAAGCATCATCAGGAGCTGGAGCGGCGGCTCCAGTTCAATGCCCTGCACGACCCGCTGACCCAGTTGCCAAACCGGGCGCTGCTGATGAATCACCTGCATCATGCCATGACCCGCTACCGCCGTTACCAGACAGCCGGCTTCACCCTGATTTTCGTCGATGTGGATCACTTCAAGCAGGTCAATGACGCCCTGGGCCACAGTGCCGGCGATCAGTTGCTGCAGGAGCTGGGCAGCAGGCTGCAAGGCTGCATCCGGCAAAATGACATGGTGGCGAGGCTCGGAGGGGACGAATTCGTCATCTATCTGGACAACAGCCAGCGGGAAGAGGACATCAGCCCCGTGCTCAATCGCCTGATTGGCCGTATCGGCCATCCGTTCCGGCTCCAGGGCAACGAACTGACCATCACCGTCAGTCTGGGGGTCGCCAGTGTGACGGAGCAAACGGCCGATGTCAGTGAACTGCTGCACCAGGCAGACCTCGCCATGTACCAGGCCAAGCGCAACGGCCGCAGCCGCATCGTCATGTATTCGGAGGCCTGTACCGAACAGGCGGGGTCACCGGAAGAGCGGCTCTTCAGAGCCTTGCGGGAAGGGCGGATTGTGCCCTACTTCCAGCCAGTGATCAGGCTGTGTGACAGCCGCCTGGTCGGACTGGAGGTCATGGCGCGCTGGATAACGGAGGAAGGGGAGCTCAAGGATGCATTCGACTTCATTCCTCTGGCGGAACAGTGCGGCCTCATTCAGGATCTGGACCGCCAGATCCTCAAGCGCACCTGCCAGCAACTGAAGCTTTGGCAACCCGCCTCCGGGGTCGGTCGTTTCAGGATAGCCATCAACCTCTCCGGCAAGCACCTGGCCAGCCACGAGCAGATCATGCAACTGCTCACCATCATGGAGGAGGAGGGTGTCATCCCCGCATGTTTCATCTTTGAGTTCAACGAACGCGAGCTCTCCCGGCAGAGTGCCGACTCCCTCACTGCCCTGCATGAACTGAGGGCGAAAGGGATCCAGGTCAGCCTGGATGACTTCGGCACCGGCTTCTCTTCCCTCAACGCCCTGTTTCACTTCCCGGTGGATTACATCAAGGTGGACGATAGCTTCACCCATCGCATGTTGAACTCACCCAAGGATCTGGCGCTTATCCGCGCCATGCGGGACATCTGCCAGGACCTCGACTTCACCCTGGTGGTCGAGGGGATCGAAAATCAGCAGCAGTTGCAAAAGCTCATCGAGCTTGGCTGCGCCCTCGGGCAGGGGCGCCACATCTCGCCCCCGCTGCCGGGAGCCGATATTCCCCCTCTGCTGGGTCAGGCTTCCCGAGAGACCAAGCCTTCCGACCTCAATCCTTCTTGAACAGGGCCCGCAGGTTGGCGACACCAACCTGCCCCTTCTGCTGGCGCTCCTCGGCCGTCACCTTCTTCTGGTTTTCCCACTCCAGGTCATCCTGGGGCAGCTCCAGCAGGAAGCGGCTCGGCTCCGGCCGCACCGACTCGCCAAACTGGCGGCGCTCCTTGCAGAGAGTAAAGGTCAGTTCGGTCTGGGCCCGGGTGATCCCCACGTAGGCGAGGCGCCGCTCCTCCTCCACATTATCCTCGTCGATGCTGGTCTGGTGGGGCAGCAGCCCCTCCTCCATGCCCACCATGTAGACATAGGGAAATTCCAGCCCCTTGGAGGCGTGCAGGGTCATCAGCTGCACCTGATCCGCCTCATCCTCCCCTTCGTTGCGCTCCATCATGTCCCGCAGGGTGAGCCGGGTAACCACCTGTGCAAGCGTCATCGACTCTTCCAGCTCGTCCCCCTCCAGCATCTCGCTGATCCAGCGATAAAGGGTGGAGACGTTCTGCATCCGCATCTCTGCCGCCTTCGGGCTGGGAGAGGTCTCATAGAGCCACTCCTCGTAGTGGATCTCCTTGATCATGTCCCGCACCGCCTCCACCGGATTGCCGCGCAGCGCCTGATCGCCGAGCCGTACCAGCCAGTTGGTGAAGGCCTGCAGGGCGGATAGACCGCGCCCGGAGAGGTGTTGCTCCAGCCCCAGCTCGAAGCTGGCGGCAAACAGGCTCTTGCCGCGCTGGTTGGCGTACTGGCCCAGTTTTTCGAGGGTAGTGGGGCCTATCTCGCGGCGCGGCAGATTGACCACCCGCAGGAAGGCAGTGTCCTCATCCGGGTTCACCAGCAGCTTGAGGTAGGCCATGATGTCCTTGATCTCGGTGCGGGAGAAAAACGAGGTACCGCCGGAGATACGGTAGGGAATGCGGTTGGTCATCAGCGCCTTCTCGAAGATGCGCGACTGATGGTTGCCCCGATAGAGGATCGCGTAATCCTTGAACCGGGTGCGGTTCATGAACTTGTGGCCCATCAGCTCGGCGGCGATACGCTCCGCCTCGTGCTCCTCATTCTTGGCAAACAGCACCTTGAGCTTCACCCCCTCGTCCAGCTCGGAGAAGAGCGCCTTGTCGTAGACATGGGGATTATTGGCGATCAGGATGTTGGCGCACTTGAGAATACGCCGCTTGGAGCGGTAGTTCTGCTCCAGCTTGATGAGACGCAGATTGGGGAAATCTTCGTTCAGCAGCACCAGGTTCTGCGGCTTGGCACCGCGCCAAGAGTAGATGGACTGGTCGTCGTCCCCCACCACGGTGAAGCGGGCCCGCTCGCCGACGATCTGCTTCACCAGCTCGTACTGGCTGGTGTTGGTGTCCTGGTATTCGTCGACCAGCAGATAGAGGATCTTGTTCTGCCAGCGCTCGCGCACCTCCTGATTGCTCTTGAGCAGCAGGGTCGGCATCACGATGAGGTCGTCAAAATCCAGAGCGTTGTAGGCCACCATCTGGCGGTGGTAACGCTCGTAGAGCTGGGCCATCAGCACCTCTTCCGGGCCGCGGGCGATGCGCATGGCGCGAGCCGGCAGGATGAGGTCGTTCTTCCAGTTGGAGATCTGGCTGATGAGGGCCGAGAGCTTGTCCTTGTCGTTATCGAGCTCCGCCTCGGTCAGCTCTTTCAGCAGCGCCAGCTGGTCGGTATCGTCGAACAGGGAAAAATTGGCCTTGAGATTCAGGCTCTTGTGCTCGCGGCGGATAATCTCAAGCCCCAGAGTGTGGAAGGTGGAGACCATCAGCCCCCGCGCCTCCTTGCGACCCAGGGTCTGGCCGACCCGCTCCTTCATCTCCCGCGCCGCCTTGTTGGTAAAGGTGACCGCCGCTATGTTGCGCGCGTTGTAGCCGCACTGCTGTACCAGATAGGCAATCTTGTTGGTGATGACGCGGGTCTTGCCCGATCCGGCACCCGCCAGCACCAGGCAAGGGCCGGAGACATACTTGACCGCTTCGTTCTGATTGGGGTTGAGCTTCATGGGCCGGATCTCTTGGCTTATGATGAGGGGCGGCATTGTAGCAGAGATCCCGCAGGCAGCCGAAACCGGGCACGGGATCCCGCCACTTCATCTTGTGTTTGCCCGCCATTTTCCGGATCATGACCGACTTTTCCAGACGAGATGAGGGGAGCATGAATCAGCAACAGCACGCCCGGCTGCGCGGCCAGTTTCCGGCCTTGGCGCAAGAGGTAAACGGCCACCCTCTGGTCTATCTGGACAACGCCGCCACCACCCAGAAACCGCAAGCCGTGCTGGATGCGATCAATCACTACTATCGGGCCGACAATGCCAACGTGCACCGCGCCGCCCATGCCCTGAGCGGCCGGGCCACACGCGCCTTCGAAGATGCCCGCAAGACGGTTGCCCGCTTTATCAATGCCCCTCGCAGCCACGAAGTGATATGGACCCGTGGCACCACAGAGGCGATCAATCTGGTGGCCCAGAGCTGGGGGATGAACGAGCTGAGGGCGGGGGATGAAATCGTGCTCAGCACCCTGGAGCATCACGCCAATATCGTCCCCTGGCAGCTGGTCGCCCAGCGTACCGGTGCCGTCATCCGGGTCATCCCCCTCGATGAGCGGGGCGATCTCGACATCGCTGCCTATCTGGCCCTGCTGGGACCACGTACCCGACTGGTGAGCGTGGCTCACGTCTCCAATGCCCTTGGCACCGTCAATCCAGTCAAAGAGATGGTGGCAGCGGCCAAGGCGGTCGGGGCCCTGAGCCTCATCGACGGCGCCCAGGCGGTGGCCCATCTCGTGGTGGATGTGCAGGCTATCGGCTGCGACTTCTACGCCTTCTCCGGCCACAAGCTCTATGGCCCGACCGGGATCGGCGTGCTGTGGGGCCGCACTGAGCTATTGGAGCGGATGCCCCCCTGGCAGGCCGGCGGCGAGATGATAGACAGGGTCAGCTTCAGCGGCACCACCTTCAACACCCTGCCCTTCAAATTCGAGGCAGGCACCCCCCATATTGCCGGCGCCATCGGCCTGGCCGCAGCCATCGGCTTTATGATGGAGCAGGACAAGGATTCATTGGCCAGCCATGAAGCGGCGCTGACCGACTATCTGGTTGCCGGACTGCAACAGGTGCCAGGGCTGCGTCTGGTCGGCGAACCCGGTCAGCGCGCCGGCGCCATCTCCTTCCTGCTGGACGACATCCACCCACAGGACGCCGCCACCCTGCTCGACATGCAGGGCATAGCCCTGCGGGTCGGCCATCACTGCGCCATGCCGCTGATGGAATCGCTCGGTATCGGCGGCACGATGCGCGCCTCGCTGGCCTGCTACAACAATCGGGACGATGTCGACGCCCTGCTGGCCGCCCTGCACAAACTCCGTGACTTCTTCTAAGGCAGACAATCCAATGAACAGCCTCGCAACCTACACCCGGATAGGCGTTGAGCCCGACGCAAATAGCATCCGTCAGCAGTTTGCGGCAGCAAACGGCTGGGAGAACCAGTACCGACTCATCATCCAGCTCGGCAAACTGCTGCCTGCACTGCCCGGCGAATGGCAGCAGGAGGCATTTCGCCTCAAGGGGTGTGAGAGCCAGGCTTGGTTGAAAGGGGAGAAAGGTGAGGATGGTAACTGGCACTTTGCTTGCGATTCCGATGCCCGCATCGTGCGCGGTCTGATTGTCATCGTGCTGGCCGCACTCAACCACCAACCCGCAGCGACGATCCACTCCTTCGACATGGAGGACTATTTCACCGAACTGGGGCTGGAGAAACACTTGAGCCCGTCGCGGGGCAACGGGCTCAGAGCTATCGTGTTGGCAATCCGGGGGCTGGCCGTCTAACCAGCCTTGTCCAGTGGTCGATCAGGCTGCGCCAATCGACCCTGTGTCTTCATTCCCGGCCTCTTTCTCGGCACGGGCTCCCCGCTCGGCAATCTTCTTCAATACCCGGGACGCGGCGACCAGCCCAAAGGTGGCCGTCACCGGCGTCACGGCGCCAAAGCCGGAGGCGCAATCCATCTTCATATTGCCGTCGCTGGCCGCCTTGGCCTGGCAGGTGCCGCCATTGCCATCCGGATAACTCAGCTGCTCGGTTGAGAAGACGCACTCCACCCCGAATTTGCGCGCCGGGTTCTTGCTGAAGTTGTGTAGCCGGCGCAGGTCGGAGCGCACCTTGGCGGCCAGCGGATCCTGAATGGTCTTGGCCAGGTCGGCCACGGTGATCTGGGTCGGGTCCATCTGCCCGCCGGCACCGCCCGCCACAATCACCGGAATCTTGTTGCGCTTGCAGAAGGCAATCAGCGCCACCTTGGCCTTGACCGAGTCGATGGCATCCACCACATAGTCAAACTCCCGCTTGATATGCTCGCCCAGGTTGTCGGCGGTGACGAAGTCATCCACCTCGATCACCTCGCAATCCGGGTTGATGGCACGGATGCGCTCGGCCATCACCTCCGTCTTGAGACGGCCGACCGTCCCCTGCATGGCGTGGATCTGGCGATTGGTGTTGGTGATGCAGATGTCGTCCATGTCGATCAGAGTGATCTGGTTGATGCCAGCCCGAGCCAGCGCCTCGGCCGCCCAGGAGCCGACGCCACCGATCCCGACCACGCAGACTTTCGCCTGGCTGAAGGAGCCAAGGGCACGCTGGCCATAAAGACGGGCTATGCCCCCGAATCGCTGTAGATACTCTGCTTTCATACCACCACCTTGCTTGAGGGCGGCCATTATAGCGGCAACCTCTCTCAGGGGCGATGATCGGATGATGGCGGTGTTGATGTGAGGGGAAATGGGTGCTGTCTCGGGAACGAAAAAAAGCCCAGTCGTTAGACTGGGCTTTTTAAGTAGTGGCGGAGCGGACGGGACTCGAACCCGCGACCCCCGGCGTGACAGGCCGGTATTCTA
>NZ_MKUI01000057.1:0-41382 GCF_001898585.1 Aeromonas sp. 62-46
AGCTATAAACCCACTTCATAAACCGGGCTGAAGACCCGTTTTATCCCGCCAGCACTGCTGGCGTGGTCGGCATACTACCCATGGCCCCCAAGGCTGTCAACAAGGGACATGCACAAAGGAGACTGTTTGCCCAGTTCTTGTGCAGCCTGTTGATTTTACAGGCGAGCCGCCCCAAAAGTGCGGCTCCCCGTGCCCCTGGCCGCGCCCTATTGCGCCCGGGAGAGGGCGGTGCAGGCCGCGGGGCTGGCGAAGCGGCCGTAGATGACGCGCAGCCGCGCGCCCAGCATCAGGGCGGCGGAGGTGAGACCGACGATGAAGCCTATCCAGAAGCCCTGCGGGCCCATGCGCGGTACCACCCAGTCGGTCAGCCCCAGGATCATGCCGGTGGGCAGACCCAGCCCCCAATAGGCGACGATGGTGACGTAGAAGATGGCCTGGGTATCCTTGTAACCGCGCAGGGCCGCCGCGGCCACCACCTGTACCGAATCGGAGATCTGGTAGATGGCGGCGAAGAAGAGCAGGGTGGCGGCGAGGCCGATCACCTGCAGGTCGTCGGTGTAGATCCCCGCGATGGGGTCGCGCAGCAGCACGGTGAGGGCGGCGGTCGCGGCGGCGACGCCCATGCCCAGCATCAGGCCGGTGCGGGCGGCGACCCTGGCCTGATCCGGTTGACCTTCCCCTATGTTGTGACCGACCCGGATGGTCACGCCGACACCGATGGAGAGGGGCAGCATGAAGACCAGGCTGGAGAAGTTGAGCGCAATCTGGTGACTCGCCACCGTCTCCGCGCCGAAGGGTGCCAGCATCAGGGCCACCACGGTAAACAGGGTCACCTCGCAGAAGATGGCCATGGCGATGGGAAACCCCAGGCGAAACAGGCGCCAGATCCGGCTGCCGTTGGGGCGTGCCAGCTGGGCGAACAGGTTGATGCGCTTGAAGTGGGCAGAACACTTCACATAGACGATCATCGCCAGCAGCATGGCCCAGAGCACGATGGCAGTGGCCACGCCGCAGCCGACGCCGCCGAGTTTCGGCATGCCAAAGTGGCCGTGAATGAAGATGTAGTTGGCGGGGATGTTGACCGCGAGCCCCACGAAACCGATAACCATGGTCGGCATGGTGTGGGAGAGCCCCTCACTGAAGTTGCGCAGCACCTGGAACATCACGAAGGCGGGCAGGCCCCACAGGATGGCGTGCAGGTAGCCGGCAGTCTTGGCCGCCATGACGGGATCCACATCCATGAACTGCAGTGCCAGGGGGCTGAAGTAGAGTGCCACCATGGCGATGGGCGTGACGATGAGGGCGAGCCAGAAGCCCTGGTGCACGGCGGGGCGCACCTCGTCCTGCTTGCGGGCGCCGTTGAGCTGGGAAACGATGGGGGTGAGGGCCATGATGATGCCCTGCACCAGCAAGATGATCGGCAACCAGAAGCTGGACGCCACCGACACGGCGGCCAGATCCACGGCGCTCACCTGTCCCGCCATCACGGTATCGACGAAGTTCATGGCGATCTGGGCCACCTGGGCGACCAGAATGGGGCTGGCTAGACGAACGAGCTGCTTCGCCTCGGACCAATAACGTTGCACTGACACCTCCGAGTGGATCAGATAAAAGAGAAAGAGCGGGCAAGAGAGATGGGCTTCTGCCTCCTCGTCCTGAGGAGACAAAATGCGGGGGTGTCATTCTAGCCTGAAAAACCGCCAACGGGGAAGGTCGGCGGCAGATTTGTAGCCGGGATCAGGCGTCTTCATGATCGCTGATCAGCAGGTTGGCCGCGGCATAGGCCGCCTGCTCGCGCAGATCCGCCGGTACCCGCTCGTCGGAGGCCACGGCGTTGAGCGCCCGTATGCTGGCGGCAATGGCCTGGGGCACATAACCCTGCTCACCGGAGCCAATCTGGTTGTAGGCGATGCGAATGGCTTCACAGCATTGATATACCTGCATTTTTGTTTCCTCGTTCAGTCTGGATTGATTGGGGTCACTATAGCGATCGCGCTTCTCCTTGTCAGCCGGCACCCTTGTCTTGCAAGGTGGCCGGGGGTAACCTGCCGACAATTTTCACAGCCTGGAGAGACTCATGTTCACCGGCATCGTACAAGGGACCGCCGAACTGGTGGCCATCGATTCACTGCCCAATTTTCGCACCCACGTGATCCGCATGCCGAGCCCGGCCTGGGGCGAGGGGCTGGCCCTGGGGGCCTCGGTAGCCCACAACGGCTGCTGCCTGACCGTCACCCGGGTGGAGGGGGATCTGGTCAGCTTCGATCTGATGCAGGAGACTCTGCGCCTCACCAACCTTGGGCAACTGGTGGTGGGTGACAAGGTCAACGTGGAGCGGGCCGCCCGCTTTGGGGACGAGATTGGCGGCCATGCCATGTCCGGCCACATCATGGGGACGGCCGAGGTGACCTCGGTCATCGACACCCCCAACAACCGCCAGGTGTGGTATCGCCTCGATCCTGCGCTCATGAAGTACGTGCTGACCAAGGGCTACATCGGCATCGACGGCATCAGCCTCACCGTGGGCGAGGTGCGCGCCAGCGAGTTCTGCGTCAACCTGATCCCCGAGACCCTGGCCCGCACCAACCTGGGCTGGGTCAAGGCCGGCTGGCGGACCAACATCGAGATTGACCCCCAGACCCAGGCCATCGTCGACACGGTGGAGCGGGTGCTGGCGGCGCGCCAGTAACCACCTGAGCGCTGCCCCCAGGGTTCGAAGAGGAGGGTGGCATCACGGGAAAGGCGTCCTCTTGTGGAAGAGGCGCCGCCCCAGGGCCTTGGAGACTTCTCTATGTTTGTCGTGACATTGACTTATGTGAAACCGCTGGCGGAGATCGATGCCCTGATCCCGGCCCACATTGCGTGGCTGGAGCGGCAGTATGCCGCAGGCCATTTTCTGGCGTCCGGGCGTCGGGTACCCCGAGTCGGGGGCGTCATACTGGCGCAGGGAGTGAGCCGAGACGCCCTGGAGGCGATGCTGGCAGAGGATCCCTTCAAGCAGGCAGAGGCGGCCGATTATCAGGTGGTGGAGTTTGTTCCGACCATGACGTCGGCGAAGGCGGCGTGCTTGAGGGAGGCGTGATCCAGCCTGACGATGGCACCAGAACAAACGGGACCCACAGGGTCCCGTTTGTTTTTGTCTGTGTCTGGACAGGGGGATTCAGAACAGCTGCTCGTCGTCGGCATCCACGAAGAGTTGCAGGCAGTCGCGGGCTTCATCCCGGTGCAGCCGCAGGTGGATGGGGTTGCAGCAGGCCATGCAATCTTCGTAGAACTCCTGATCCCCCTGGCTGGCATCCAGCTCGACCCGGGTGTGGTGGCCGCAGTGGGGGCAGACGATACGCTTGCTGGTGTATTCGATCATGGTGACCTCCTCGGGCCCGTGGGCCGTCTCTGTGCTCCTGCTGATTCTAGTCGCCACAGGACGGCGCAACCGCGAGCAAGCGCACGTTTATGAGCGGGCTCAAGGGAGGCAGGAGGTCAGTCCGCCAGGGTGCTGCCTACTTGACCCAGCCGGCCAGCATCTCTGCGTTCAGCTCGGCAAGAGATCGCAGCTCGTGGTTGGCGATGGCCAGACGGGGATCGCCGACCAGCGCCGGGTCCGGCACGATCAGCGCCGTCATGGCGGCTGCCTTGGCCGCCAGCAGGCCGGTGAAGCTGTCCTCGATGGCGAGACAGTGCACAGGCTCGACGCCGAGCTTCTCGGCGGCGTGGATATAGACATCCGGGTGGGGTTTGCCAAAGCGCTCCACTTCGGCGGAGTGGACCGCCATGAAACGGTCCTGGATGCCGAGTTTGCCGAGCACCGCCTCGACCATGGCAAACGGGGAGGAGGTGGCGAGCCCGATCTTGAGCCCTTGGGCCTCGATGAGGTCGAGCGCTTCCAGCACCCCGGCCTTGGGCTGTCCCTCTTGCAGGATGAGCGCGATCACCTGATCCAGGATGCGCTGTACTACCTCTTCCTGGCTGGGGCTGCTCCAGGGGCGGATCCGGTACCAGTGGGCCACCAGCTGATCGATGCGCACCCCTATGGTGGAGTTGCAGTCCTCCTCGGTGTGGAAGTGGCCCAGTTCGGCGAAGACGGCCATCTGTGCCCGTTGCCAGAAGGGTTCCGAGTCGATCAGAACACCATCCATATCGAAGATCACGGCAGTTAACATCTTGTACTCCTGACATAGGTGAAGGGGGGATTATAAGCCCGGTGCTTCAATGGGAAAGGGGCAGTCACCTGCCCCTTGCGCCGGATCACGCAGATAAACGTTTGTTTTTGCGTGGTAAAGCGGAGTGCCTAGAACAGTACCTCGACTTGGGCTGCCACCGTCTTGGCCTGCTCCACGGCTTCCTGGCAATCCTGCCCACGGGCGAGCGTCACCCCGAGGCGACGACGACCGGCGATCTCCGGCTTGCCAAAGAGACGCAACTGGGCACCGGGCACCAGGGCCAGTGCCTCGCCGATCCCCTGATAGCGGATATCCTGGCTGTGGCCTTCCCGCAGCACCACGGCAGAGGCGCTCGGGCCGTACTGGGTGATGGTGCCGACGGGCAGCCCCAGGATGGCGCGCACGTGCAGGGCGAACTCGGAGAGATCCTGGGAGATCAGGGTCACCATGCCGGTGTCGTGGGGGCGGGGGGAGACTTCGCTGAACCACACCTCGTCACCCCTGATGAAGAGCTCGACCCCGAACAGACCGTAGCCGCCAAGGGCTTCAACCACCTTGGCCGCCACCTCCTTGGAGCGGGCCAGGGCCAGCTCGCTCATGGCCTGGGGCTGCCAGGATTCGCGGTAGTCGCCATCCTCCTGACGATGGCCGATAGGCTCGCAGAAGTGGATGCCATCGACGGCGCGCACCGTGAGCAGGGTGATCTCGTACTCGAAAGGAACGAAGCCTTCGACAATCACCTTGCCACGACCGGCACGGCCCCCCTCCTGGGCATAGGTCCAGCTTTCATCCAGCCTGGCGAGATCGCGCAGCAGGCTCTGGCCCTTGCCGGAGGAGCTCATCACCGGTTTGACCACGCAGGGGAGGCCGATGGCCTCGACGGCGGCCACAAACTCCTCCTTGCTCTGGGCAAAGCGGTAGGCAGAGGTGGGCAGCCCCAGGGTTTCGGCGGCGAGGCGACGGATCCCCTCCCGGTTCATGGTGAGCTGGGTGGCGCGGGCATTGGGCACCACCTTAACCCCTTCCTGCTCGAGGGCGGCCAGGGTGTCGGTGGCGATGGCTTCAATCTCGGGGATGATGAGGTCGGGCTTGACCTCGGCCACCAGGGCGCGCAGGGCGGCACCATCCAGCATGTCCAGCACGCGGGCCTGGTGGGCCACCTGCATGGCGGGGGCGTTGGCATAGCGGTCGGCGGCGATCACCTCGATACCGAGCCGCTGCAGCTCGATGGCGACCTCCTTGCCGAGTTCGCCTGATCCCAGCAGCAGGGCGCGGGTCGCAGTGGGGCGGGTGGCGGTTCCAAACATCTGATCTCTCCTGAGGTCGGTGGTCAGCAGGGCTGATCCGGGTGAGCAAAAAAAGAGGCACGCATGGCGTACCTCAGGAAGTGGGTGGGTGGGCGCGCTGCTCCAGATGGGTGAGCAGGGTGATGGCGCCGATGATGATGGCCGCCCCCAGCCACAAGCGACCGGGGGGCGCCCAGCCAAATACCAGCCAGCCGGCCAGCACGTTCATGGGCAGCTTGGCAAAATCAAAAGGTTGCACGAAGGAGGCCTCCGCCACGCTGTAGGCGCGGGCGATGGACATCTGGGCCAGTGCCGACAGTACACCAGAGGCGGCCACCAGCAGCCACTGGGTTTCGCTCGGCCACTGCCATTCAGGGATCGCCAGCATGGCGTTGAACGGGGTGCTGAAGACGAGCAGGTAGACGACGATGGTGTGGGACGACTCGCTGGCTGCCTGATAGCGCACCAGCAAGGAGTAGCCTGCCCAGAAGAGGGCGGCCGCCACCGGCAGCAGGGAGACCAGGGTGAAGTCGTCGGTCCAGGGTGCCAGGATCAGCATGGCGCCCACAAACCCCGCCAGGGTCGCGAGAATGCGGGCCCGGCTCACTTGCTCTTTGAGAAAGAGGGCTGATCCCAGGGTGGCAAACAGGGGGGAGGTCATCAAGAGCGCGATCCCCTGCCAGATGGGGACGGGGACCGCCAGTGCCCAGAGCCAGAACTGGATGCCGGTCACCGCAAGGGCGACCCGCAGCAGGTGCAGGCGCAGCTGGTTCGTCATCAGGGACTGGCGCAGACCGTGGCGCACCAGCCAGGGCAGCAGGCAGACCAGGGCGATCAGATATTGGTGAAAGGCGACCTGGGTCGAGGGGAGGCCGAGCGTGAAGCTGACATACTGGCTCAGGCTGTTGACGGCGGCGAAGCAGAGGCCTGCCACCATCATCCAGACGGCGCCGGCAAAGGGGGAGTGCCTGCGGGAGGAGGTCATGAGATCCGGATCACGTACAAAAAGTGCGGCGGATCATAACGGCAATCGTTTGTCATGCCAAGGGTGCGGAGTTTGATGAGCCCCTCTCTGCCGAGGAAATGCACAGACATCAAATTTTTTGAATGACTTGAGCATCTATTTTCGCTATCAGGCTTTAATGCCAGTCTTTATAGTGACCTCCATCGACAGCCTGGCTGTTCAATTGACAATCAAATGGAGTTTCACCATGGCCAATATCCTCGTTCTGAAGTCCAGCATCCTGGGCCAGTATTCCCAATCCAACGCCCTGATCGACGGCTACCTGGCCGAGCGCCAGGGTGACACCATCCAGGTACGCGATCTGGCGACCCTGAACCTGCCGGTGCTGGACGGCGAGCTGGCCATGGGCCTGCGTGGTGGCGAGAACCTGAACGAGCGTCAGCAAGCGGTGCTGGCCCAGTCCGACGAGCTGGTCGCCGAGCTCAAGGCGAGCGATCTGGTGATCATCGCGGCCCCCATGTACAACTTCAACATCCCGACCCAGCTGAAAAACTGGATCGATCTGGTGGCACGTGCCGGCGTGACCTTCCGTTACACCGAGACCGGTCCGGTCGGCCTGGTGGAGAACACCCGCGCCCTGGTGGTCAGCCCCCGTGGCGGCATGCACGTGGGCAATGCCACCGACCTGGTGACCCCCTACATGCGTACCGTGCTGGGCTTCATCGGCATCACCGAAGTGGACTTCATCTATGCCGAAGGCATGGGCATGGGTCCGGAGGCGCAAGCCAAGGGGATCGAGCAGGCCAAGGAGCAGCTGGAAACTCTGGCTTACTGATGCGACTCGGGGCCTCCCCAGTATCCTGAAACAACAACGCAGCCCTCGGGCTGCGTTGTTGTTTTTGGGCAGTCATCGCGCTCTGGCGTCGTTATTCGCGCAGGAAGTGGCGGCAGCCGCTGCCGACCATTAGAAAGACCGCCACCAGGGAGGCCAGCAGCAGGGTGGTGAGCCACTGCTCGGCGCTGTTGGGGACCTGGGGGAGGAAGAGGCTGATCACCAGCAATGTGCAGAGGGTGATCAGGCTGGTTGGTCGAATGAGGCGCATCATGGGTCATCCTTGGCTGCGGGTGGTGAACAAGAGGCTAACCGCGGTCTGTGACAACAAGATGTATCCATACCTCTTGCGAACATCAACTGACCGGGTAGCCACCACCTTAGCAGCTTTTGCCGACGGAGCCAGCGGCATGGGTCGGGTTGTGATCCGGATCCCTATCTGAACTGCTTCTGATCTTCCTGATAGTGGAAATCGCCACTGGCCAGCCTGGCGACCAGGGCCTCCTTGTCGAGATCCTGCGCCCGGCAAAGATCATCGAGATCCTCGTAGTGATCACGCAGCTGCATGTTGACCAGGCTCAGCAGCATGTTGACATCCATGGTGGCAAAGTTGTTCAGCTTCATGAGGGTTGCTCGTTGTCCAGCAGGTGAAGTTGTTCGATGGCATCGCTGACGCTCTGCAGGTGCAGGCGAATGCTCTGACGCGCCTCGGCCGGCAGATAGTCGGTGAGGGTGTGCTGCCAGCTTCCCGCCTCCGTCTTGAGCTGCTGGAACAGGGTGAGCCCCGCCGGGGTGAAGGAGACCAGGCTGATGCGCTTGTCCTGCACGCTGTTCTCGGTGAACAGGATGCCTTTCTCCACCAGACGATGGATCTCGCGGGAGATCCGTACCTTGTCCATGCCGCTCGCCTCCACCAGTTCCTTCTGGCTGATGGGGTAGTGGGGGCCGAGCACCATCATCAGGCGCCACTGGGGCACGGTGAGTTGGTACCGCTGCTGATAAAACTGTTCAAAGGTATCGCGCACCATCTCAGCGGCGTGAACCAGCTGATAAGGAGGGTAGTGCGCGAGCAGCTCAATGATCTTCGACATATGACATCCTGCTGTGGCGGCTGCATCGGGTGCAGTTTCTCTTGATACTTTGGCCTTGATGATACGTAACACAGGGGCATTTGTCTGACCAGTCACCAGAAAAATGTGCGTTTGCGCACGTGTTCTGTCATCGAATCGGCAATTGGGGTCTCAACTGGCCTGCTTGCCCGCACTCTTTCGCAGCCATATCAAGGCGTTGTGGGTCAGCCAGGCCTCGCGACTCTGCAAGGCGTAGAGCGCCGCCTCGTCACGGCTGCCTCCCTGCCAGCGGCGAGGCTCCTGCTTGGGCAAGCGGCGCTGGCCCAGCAAAGTGGCGGGCACATGGGGATTGACCTCCATTGCCGCCGCCAGATGAGGGCGCGCCGCCGCTTCCCCTTCGCAGACAAAGCTCATCAAGGCCTCGTTGTAGAGCAGCCAGCAGGAGGCTTCATCAAAGCGCACCAGCAGTTGTTGCAGGGCATCCCATTCCCCTTGCCAGGCATAGAGGGTGGAGAGGGGGTGGCGGCAAGCGGGCTCGTCGGCGCGACAGAGGGCGAGCAGGGCCAGGTACTCATCCCGTGCCTGCCCAAGCTGCCCAAGTCGCAGCAGGCAATCGGCTCGACCGGCCCTGGCCGCGATCAGAGGGCGTGCCTCGGGGACCTGCCAGCCATGGCCCGCGTGGGCTTGCCAGAATGCCTCATCGAACAGGAGGTTGGCATCGGCAATGATGCGCTCGAACCAGCCAAGGCGAGCGAGGGGATCGCGGCTCTCTGCCGCCAGCTCGAAGCACTGCTGCCACTGGCGAGTCTGCTCGTTGTCCAGGGACGGGCTCTCTTCAGGCTCGGCCTCGTAGTGATCCTGGCCGAGCAGGAGGTTGAGGGCCGTCTTCATCTGCTGGCGTTGACGCTTGCAAAAATCGAGGAAGGGGAGCTCGCTGGCCGCAGCCTGGTGCAGCATCATGGCCATGGGCTTGTCGCGAAACAGGCAGAGCTCGGCCACCAGGCTACCCCCTGACTGAAGCCATAGCTCCATTGGCCCAGAGGATGGCGCTTGTCAAACACCTGCTCCGGGTTGTCGGTAGAGAGGCGACACTGGCTCGGCAGGGCTAGCTGCGCGTCGTCGGCCTGGGCTTCCAGCTCGGCGATCAGGTGATGCAGCGCCTCGGCACTCTTCTCGTCCAGTGCCGTATCATGAGGCAGCAGGCCGGCCAGCGGATCTTGCCAGTCGGGGGCTACGGGCCCCGTCAGACGGGCGCACAGGAAGCCGTGCAGGGCGGGGTAACTCATCTCCTGCTGGCTGTGGGTCTGGATCCATTGATTGAGATGACGGGTTCGAGTGGCTGGGTTCATCGACGCTTCCTCTGGATTTGACGGCCGCGAAGTCTACCTAAAAGTGGGGTTATTTGCAGCAAAGAGGGAACTGAATGCTGCTAATATCGTCAATCTGGCCGCCCGGGAGCGGGAAAAGAGGTCAGACACAGGGGGGAGGGGCTAGGTCCTGCTGCCGCTCTGGGGTAACATGCGCGCCTGCATGACATAAATCGGCCCCGTCCTCTCTCATCCGACGGAGGCGATGCACCTCTATATGACGGGTCTTCCATGAGATGGGCCCATCCGGATATTGAAAGAAGAGATCACCATGTTACAGATTGGCAAGATGAACACCCTGACCGTCGTCGAGATCGAGGAGCGCGGCGCCTGGCTGGCGGCGGGGGAATACGGCGAGCTGCTGCTGCCCAGGCGCCAGTTGCCGGAAGGCGTCGCCGAGGAGAGCGAGGTGTCCGTCTTCCTCTATCTGGATGCGGATTGCGAGCCGGTGATCACCACCGACAAGCCCTTCGCCATGGTGGGGGACATCGTCGGTCTCAAGGTGGTCAACGCCAACAAGATTGGTGCCTTCCTCGACTGGGGCATGAAAAAGGATCTCTTCGTACCAAGCCGCGAGCAGAACAAGCCGATGCAGGTGGGCCATGTCTATCTGGTGCATCTGATGCTGGACAACGAAGGGCGCATGGTCGGCACCAGCCGTCTGGAGCGCTTCCTGCGCATCGACCCTCCTTTCAAGAGCGGTGACGAGGTGACGGTGCTGCCGGGGGAGCACACCCCCCTTGGCATCAAGGCCGTGGTCAATGGCCAGTACGCCGGCATGCTGTTCAAGAACGAGGTGTTCGGCCGCGTGATGACGGGCCGACCGCTGACCGCCTGGGTCAAGCAGGTGCGCGAAGATGGCAAGCTGGACCTGACCCTGCAAAAGCCGGGGCTGGCCCGGATGGATGACGCCGGCGCACGCATTCTGCTGCGCCTGCAAAAGCAGGGGGGCAGCCTTGCGGTGGGAGACAAGAGCGATCCTGACGTCATCTACAAGATGTTCAGCATGAGCAAGGGCACCTTCAAGAAAGCGATCGGCGGCCTCTACAAGCAGGGCAAGATCGTCATCGAGGAGCACAGCATCCGCCTCGTGGGCTCCGACACGCCGGCAGGGGACGAATAAGGTGCCGAGTCCCTGCATCGGTGACTGCCGGGCCAAGGAGGGGCTCTGCCTCGGTTGTGGCCGCACCCTGACCGAGATAGGCCAGTGGTCCGTCATGGACAGCGAGGCCCAGCTGGCCCGCATGGCCGAGCTCGATGGCTCGAAGAGCACCCATGCCTGCCCGGGCTGCGGCGAGCCGGCGTTCTGCGCCGTGTCGGCGGGGGAACCCATCGAGCGCTGCTGGTGCAGCCAGCTTCCCGCGTTGCCCATGAGCGATGCCAGCGCCTGCTGGTGTCGCCGCTGTCTGGCCAAGGCCATCGCGACACGCCCCTGACTCGGGCATCGCAAAAAACGAAAAAGGCGCCTGGGGCGCCTTTTCTTATGCCTGTTGCTGGCGGTGCCAGCGGATATGCACGTCGTGCTCGCTTTGATCCCGGGGGAGCAGGAAGGTGGCGTAGATCACCTCGAACTCGTCCTGATGATCCAGCAAGCCGACCCAGACCTCGGCCCAACGTGCCATGTCCACCGGCTCGCCGAGTTCGGTTGACCAGTCGGCATTGGGCAGGGTTGCCTCCACCGCGCCACGTTGCTCGAACTCGAGGGTGATGTCGACGATTTGTTCGGGGGCCAGCATGTCGGCGGCCTGCTCCAGAAACTGATCATAGGCCCACTCGACCAGCTGATCCGGGCTACGTTGTTCCATGAAATCACTCCAGATACGTCCAGGTTCGCCACTTTAACAAGTATTGGGATGGGCAGCCAGCCCGGGGGCGGTGACGCCGTGCTGTCAAATGGCGGGATCAGGGGATAAGGTTAACAGAGCCGCCAGCAGGGGCGGCGTGACGGGGCGGCCTGACAAGATGAAGCGACGACAGTACAGAAGGCAGATCAAGCGGCGGCGCGAAACCTGGTGGTGGCACTATCTGCCCCTTCATCGGGAAACCGTCGGCGGCCATCTGGGGCCCGCCTCTGATCCGCAGGATGGCGCTACTCTGTGCCGTGGACCCGGTTCAGGGTGACTTGCCCGAGTTGACCCATCTGACGACGGATCCAGGCCGAGCGCTGCTGCACATAGGGTGAGGGGGGCTTTACCCGATAACGCCAGGGGTTGGGCAGGGCGGCGGCGAGCAGGGAGGCCTCGTAGCGGGTGAGGCGTATCGCCGGTTTGCCGAAGTAGTGTCTGGCGGCCGCCTCGGCGCCATAGATGCCGGGTCCGAACTCCACGATGTTGAGATACACCTCGAGAATGCGGGACTTGTCCCAGCCCAGCTCCATCAACAGGGTGAACCAGGCCTCTATCCCCTTGCGCAGGAAGCTGCGATCGCTCCACATGAAGAGGTTCTTGGCGGTCTGCTGGCTGAGGGTGCTGGCACCGCGCACCCGCCCGCTTTGCTGGTTGTGCCTGAGGGCCGAGCTGATGGCATCCATGTCAAAACCGTGATGTTCGGCAAAGCGCTGATCCTCAGCGGCGATCACCGCCAGTTGCAGCTCCCGGGAAATCTGCTCAAGTGGCACCCAGTCGTGCTTCACCTCGGCCACCTTGGCAGGGGGAAACAGGGCGCGTTCGAGGCGCCAGGTCCACATGGGGGGGTCGATGAAGCGCAGCAGCGCGACCGAGACGATGGTGCTCGCAAAGGCGGCCAGCAGCAGCTTGCCGAGCCAGCCCAGCAGTCGCCGTCTGCGTGAAGGCCTCACGGGCGCGGGCCCGCCGTCCCAGTCATAGTGGCCAGGATCATCGGGATCCGGAATTATTGGGGCAGCCATTCGATGTGGCAGAACTTCTCGTCAACGCGGCGGGAGAGCAGCATGCGGGCAAACAGGTGCTCGTACTCTTCTTGTTCGTTGCCAAGACCGACCCAGATCTCGGCATAGTCGGCGTCGCTCACCTCAAACCCCACGTCAGCCGCCCAGTCGTCGGCGGGATCGGTCTCCGCCAGCAGGCCGCGGTCGTTGAACTCCTGATTGAAGCGGACGATCTCCTGCTCGGGCAGGTTGTCGGAGGCCAGCTCCATGAAGAGTTCGAGGGCGGTGTCGAGCAGTTCCTCGACGCTGTGCATTTCGTCATTCAAAGACATAAAAGCCGTGTTCCAGATAAGGGGAGAGGGAAAGTCCGTCGGCAGCGCCTCGGGGTGCGCGGTATTCTAGCTGGCCCTGATGCCCTTGGCGAGATGCCGGGACGCCAGGCATTAAAAAACCGGATCCTGGGAAAGGATCCGGTCTTCATTGGGGGAAGGGGTCGCGCATGGTGCGTCAGCTCATCCCTTCTTCTGGTCGTCGGCGAAGGTGATGTTGAGCTCCAGCACCGACAACTCGTCACTCTTCTGATCAAGCTGGACGGTGATCTTGTCCGGGTCGATCTGCACGTATTTGCGGATCACGTCGAGGATGTCCTGCTTGAGCTGGGGCAGGTAATCCGGCCCCCCTCTGGATGAACGCTCGTGAGCCACGATGATCTGCAACCGCTCTTTGGCCAGTTGTGCGGTGTTCTGTTTCTTGTTGGAACGAAAATAATCCAATAATGACATGCTTAACTCCCGAACAGTCGGCTAAAGAAGCCCTTCTTCTCTTCTTCCAGAAAACGGAAATCCTTGGTGTCACCCAAGAGGCGGGCGACGGCGTCCTCGTAGGCCTGACCGGCATCGGACTCCTTGTCCAGAATGACCGGCTCGCCGGAGTTGGAGGCGCGCAGCACCGCCTGGGACTCCGGGATCACCCCGAGCAGTTTGATGGCCAGGATCTCCTGTACGTCCTGCACGCTCAGCATGTCGCCGCGGTTGACGCGGGTCGGGCAGTAGCGGGTCAGCAGCAGGTGCTCCTTGATGGGATCCTCACCGCGCTCGGCACGGCGAGACTTGGAGGCCAGGATACCGAGGATGCGATCCGAGTCACGCACGGAAGAGACTTCCGGGTTGGTGGTGACGATGGCCTCGTCGGCGAAATAGAGCGCCATCAGGGCGCCGGATTCGATACCAGCGGGGGAGTCGCAGACGATGTAGTCAAACTGCATCTCCGCCAGCTGATCCAGGATCTTCTCCACCCCTTCACGGGTCAGGGCATCCTTGTCCCGGGTCTGGGAGGCGGGCAGGATGAACAGGTTTTCGCAACGCTTGTCCTTGATGAGGGCCTGGTTGAGGTTGGCTTCCCCGTTGATGACGTTGACGAAGTCATAGACCACGCGCCGCTCGCAACCCATGATGAGGTCCAGGTTTCTCAGACCAATGTCAAAATCGATGACCACGGTCTTGTGGCCACGCTGGGCCAGACCGGTGCTCAGTGCCGCGCTGGTTGTCGTCTTGCCAACGCCACCCTTGCCCGATGTAACGACTATGATTCGCGCCATTCTCGCTTCCTTGTAACTCTATTTGATTCGGTCTATACGAAGTTGTTCATTGTCGAGCCGGATATGGACCGGCTCTTGTATCACGCCTGCAGGCAATGCATCGCTGAGCTGGAAGGTGCCCGCGATGGAGAGCAGCTCGGCCTGCAATTGCTGGCAATAAATGCGGGCCTTGGGATTGCCCTTGGCCCCTGCGATGGCTCGGCCACGCAGGGCACCATAAACATGGATGCTGTCATCGGCGATGACTTCGGCGCCAGGGCTCACCGAGCCCAGCACCACCAGCGAGGTGCCGGCTGCATAGATCTGCTGACCGGAGCGCACCGGGCCCACGTGGACCTTGCTTGCCTCCACGGGCGCTGGCACCGGAGGAACCGGTGCGGCCTCCACTGGCTTGGGCTCAGGCACTGGCGGCGTCGGCTCAGGATCTGCCTTGCGGCTCTTGCCTGACACCATGACGGCGAGGCCTGCCGCCTTGGCGGCCGTCTTCATCGCCTCGTCCCGCGCCCCCGTGATCCCGACCAGCACGAAGTCTTCCGACTCGACCAGCTCCCTGAGCTGTTCGAAATCGGGGATCGCCTCGAGGCGTTCCACATTGAGGACGAGGGGGGCACAATTAAAAAACTGGGGGGCCTGCGCGACCTTGGCCTCCAGCAGTTGTCGGATCCGGGCCGGATTGCCATCGCTGAGATGCAACACAGAAATAGTGAAGGTGGTCCCTTTCAATTCGTTATCGCGTTCAACCATGAATCTTCCCCGAACCGAGACGGTAATACGTTATTGTTATTCAATTCCTGATGTTATAGTTTGCCACCACCAGAGGCAATAAACCCGTCGGATTATATCAATTTCCATGTTGTGTGCAGTCTATAAAAGTCGCAAAAAAGCCGAGACCTATCTCTTTATTGAACGAAGAGAGGACTTTTCCCGCGTTCCCGAGGTGCTGATGAGTACCTTCGGGCATCCCGAACTGGTCCTGATGACCAAGCTGGACCCGGCCAAGCCCCTGGGGCTGGCCTCCACGGAGCGGGTGATGGCCGCCCTGAAGAGCCAGGGCTTTTATCTGCAGGTGCCACCGCCACCGGAAAACCTGCTGGAGCAGCACAAGGCGCAATTAAAGGGCGCACGATGAGGGCGGGGCGGCTGGCACTGCTGTTGTCAGGCGCCCTGTCGGGATCGCCGGTGCAGGCCGGCCCCGATTTTGACCCGTACGTGGCAAGCCTCAAAGAGCAGGCGCTGGCGGAGGGCATGTTGCCCGAGACGGTGAGTGCGGCCTTTGCGGATGTACATCTTGTTGATGCTGCCATCAGGCACGACAAAAATCAGCCGGAATTCAAACTGACCCTGGACACATATATTCCCCGGGCGGTGCCGGAATGGAAAGTCAAGCAAGCCCAAACCTTATATCGCCAGCATTTGCCGCTGCTCACAAAAATAGGCCGGGAATATGGGGTACAGCCCCGCTTTATTGTTGCCTTGTGGGGAATTGAAACCAATTTCGGCAAAATAACCGGCCATTATCCCCTTATCTCTTCTCTCTCGACCCTGGCCTGGGACGGTCGCCGTGAAGCCTTCTTCAAAGGCGAGTTGTTCGATGCCCTGCGCATTCTGGAGCAGGGACATGTGAACCCCGCCAACTTCAAGGGATCCTGGGCGGGGGCCATGGGACAGGTGCAGTTCATGCCCTCGTCATTCCTGCGATACGCGGTGGATCAGGACGGGGACGGCAAGAAGGATCTCTGGGGCAATCTGGCGGATGTATTTGGATCGGCTGCCAATTATCTGAGCCAGAACGGCTGGCGCGAAGACCAGACCTGGGGACGGCGGGTGAGGGTGCCAGAACGCCTGGACCCCGCCTTGCTGGGGCTTGATACCCGCAAGTCCCTGGCGACCTGGCAGGCCCTCGGGGTTCGCCAGCAGGACGGCTCACCTCTGCCTGTGGTCGACATGCAGGCCTCCCTCATCCGCCCTGACGATATTCACGGGCGAAGCTACCTTGCCTATGACAATTACCGGGTACTGCGTCACTGGAATCGCTCCCCCTATTTCGTGGTGGCCGTCGGCACCCTGGCCGATCGCATCGTGAAATAGCTCTCCCCCGTTCTCCTGTCACGGCGAACGGGTGGAGGTGATATGCCCGTCTCTTTTTATCCCTTGTCGGCCTCCCTTTATTCAGGAACGTCGCCCTTTAAATCGCGACCCCCAAAAAAAGCGGGAATATATCCCGCTTTTTTCATGTCATCGTGATCCGGCGTTAGTCGCAGGCAACCTGCATCACCTTGATGGCCAGGCCACCGCGGGAGGTCTCGCGGTACTTGGAGTCCATGTCCTTGCCGGTGATGTACATGGTCTCGATCACCTTGTCCAGCGACACGCGCGGCTTGGAGGTGCGACGCAGGGCCATGCGGGAGGCGTTGACCGCCTTCATGGCGGCGATGGCGTTGCGCTCGATGCAGGGTACCTGTACCTGGCCGGCCACCGGGTCGCAGGTCAGACCCAGGTTGTGTTCCATGCCGATCTCGGCGGCTTCACAGACGTGCTCGGGGCTGCCGCCCATCAGCTCGGTCAGGCCGGCGGCGGCCATGGAGCAGGAGACGCCCACTTCACCCTGGCAGCCCACTTCGGCGCCGGAGATGGACGCGTTCATCTTGTAGAGCATGCCGACGGCGGCAGCGGCCAGATAGAAGCGGGTGTACTCGTCGCGGCCCACCGGCTGGATGAACTTGTCGTAGTAGGCCAGCACGGCCGGGATGATGCCGGCTGCGCCGTTGGTCGGCGCGGTGACGACGCGGCCCCCGGCGGCGTTCTCTTCACTCACCGCCAGAGCGAACATGTTGACCCAGTCAACGATGTTCATGGGATCGTTGGAGAGGTTCTCGTTGGTGGTCAGCTGGCGGTAGAGCGGCGCGGCGCGGCGCGGTACGCGCAGCGGGCCGGAGAGAACGCCCTCGGTGCGGCAGCCGCGCTCGATCCCTTCCCGCATGGTGGTCCAGATCTTGCCGAGCTTCTTGTAGATCTCTTCCGGGGTGTTGAAGCACTTCTCGTTTTCCATCATCAGGGCGGAGATGGAGAGACCGCTCTGGCTGCAGTGGGCGATGAGCTCGGCGGCACTCTTGAAGGGATAGCTGACGGACATGTCGCCGCTGTCACCCTTGCCAAAGTTCTCTTCGTCGACGATGAAGCCACCGCCGATGGAGTAGTAGGTCTTGCTGTAGACGGCGTCATCTTCGATGAAGGCGGTCAGCCTCATGCCGTTTTCGTGCAGGGGCAGGGCCTCGTCATGGAAGATCATGGCGCCCTTGGGGAAGCTGACGGTATGGCAGTGCAGGCCGATGGGCAGACGACCGGTCTGCTCCACGCGGGAGATGAATTCGGGGATGGCGTCGATGTCGACGTTCTCCGGCAGGTTGCCCGCCAGACCCATGATGATGGCGGTATCCGTGTGGTGGCCTTTGCCGGTCCAGGAGAGGGAGCCATAGACATCGACCTGGATCCGGGTGATGTCACGGATCTTGCCGCCAGCACGCAGTTCATCCACGAACTGTTTGGCTGCCTTCATGGGGCCGACAGTGTGGGAAGAGGAGGGGCCAACACCGATTTTGAAGATATCAAAAACGCTGATCATGTAACAATTACCTCAGGGTAGAAGGGGGCGCCATGCCCACTCGCAGAAAAGGGATCCATGGGACGGGTCTGTCGTCACAAAGGCCAGGGAACCGGATAACCACAGTGTAACGGTTCAATGCCTAAAAAAAGTTGAAACAGATCTATTTTTGTTGAATTCGTGGCGCGAGTATAAAATTTATTTTGATGGTTATCCATTTTGTTAAGCGCCAGACAAACGTTTTGCAAAAAAATACCCGGCGATGCCGGGTATTCGAGTGCCATATGCGGCTTTATCACAGCGGCTTAACACTCGGTGATGTTGACGGCAAGGCCGCCCCGGGCGGTCTCCTTGTACTTGGTCTTCATGTCGTTGCCGGTTTCCCACATGGTTCTGATCACCTTGTCCAGCGACACCTTGTGCTCGCCGGTACCGCGCAAGGCGAGGCGGGCGGCATTGATCGCCTTGACCGCGCCCATGGCGTTGCGCTCGATGCAGGGCACCTGCACCAGACCACCGACGGGATCGCAGGTCAGCCCCAGATTGTGCTCCATGCCGATCTCGGCGGCGTTCTCGACGATGGCGGGGCTGGCGCCCAGCAGCTCGGCCAGGGCACCAGCGGCCATAGAGCAGGCCACGCCGACCTCGCCCTGACAGCCGACCTCGGCCCCCGAGAGGGAGGCATTCTTCTTGTAGAGGATGCCGATGGCGGCGGCGGTGAGGAAGTACTGCATCAGCAGCTCGTCATCCACCTTGCGCACGAAGCGATCGTAATAGTGCAACACGGCGGGGATGATGCCGGCGGCGCCGTTGGTCGGCGCCGTCACCACCCGGCCTCCGGCGGCGTTCTCCTCGTTGACGGCCAGCGCAAAGAGGTCCACCCACTCCATCACCATCAGCGGATCCTTGTTGAAATTGGTCTCGCCACAGAGCTGGCGATAGAGGGCGGGAGCCCGGCGCTTGACCTTGAGGCCGCCTGGCAGCACCCCCTCGCTCTTGCAGCCACGCTCCACACACCCCTGCATCGCCTGCCAGATCTTGCGAAGCCCGGCCTTGATCTCCGCTTCCGAGCGAAACACCTTCTCGTTGGCCAGCATCAACCCCGAGATGGAGAGGCCGCTCTCCTGGCACTGTGCCAGCAGCTCGGCGCCGCTCTCGAAGGGATAGGGGATGGGGTGGGCAGCATCGAAGCGGGCCGCCTCTTCCCGGGCGTTGGCGAAGTGACTCTCCTCGATGATGAAACCGCCCCCGATGGAGTAGTAGGTCTGTTCGAACACAAGGGTGTCACCCTCATAGGCGCGTAATGTCATGCCGTTGGAGTGGGCGGGAAGGGTCTTGCGTCGATTGAAGAGGATGGCGCCGATGCGGGGAAATTCGCTGGGTTGCTCGCCGCCAAGGCAGAGGGTCTGGGTCTGCTCTACCTGGGCGAGGAAGGCGGGAATGGCCTCGATGTCCACGGATTCGGGTTCAAATCCGGCCAGTCCCAGGATGATGGCCTTGCCGGTGCCGTGCCCCTTGCCGGTCTGGCCCAGTGAGCCGTAGCACTCGACGACGACGCGTCCGGTACGGGAGAGGAGTGCGTTCGCTTTGAGGGTCTGGATGAAGGCGCAGGCGGCCCGCATCGGTCCCACGGTATGGGAGGAGGAGGGGCCTATCCCGATGGAAAACATGTCGAAGACACTGATCATGACGTACTCCAATTATGGATTTCGTCTAAACATTGTAAATTTTTTGTAGTCGTTGAAAAGGGGGGAGATAGCGGGGTGTGATGGCGGTAGGGAAATGGGCGCGGGAGAGGCGCGCCATGGGGGAGCCGCTCGGCATCCCATGGCGCCCGTGATACATCAGTCGAGAAACTCGCACAGATAGGCGGAGGCGATCTTCACTTCCAGCTTGAAGGAGGAGTGACCGGCCACGTCGAAGGATTCCCCCTGCTGGTAGGTGTGCCACTCATCTTCGTCGGCCAGCTGGATGGTGAGGGCGCCCTTGATCACCGTCATGCGCTCCGGGGCGGCGGTATTGAACAGGTACTCGCCCGCTTCCATCACACCAACGGTAGATTTCTCACCTTTTTGCTCGAAACCGATAGATTTAACATTTCCGTCAAAATACTCGTTAACTTTCAGCATCTTTTCTTCCCTGTATGCACGTTTGCAGAGCCAACGTAGCACACTGTTTTGGATGTTGTCATGGTAAAAGGAGCAAAAACAGCCGTGTCTCTTTTGAGGCTTTACTTTCTCATAAAGTTATCAATGCATTTCGTTAACGGATTCTGATGTAAAACGGGGCGCAAATATGAGATAAAGCGCACCGCCAGAGCAATGGAGAGGATTTGACGCTCTGGGTGGTCATTTACGCTGTAAAAGTGTGAGTAATTGCTAAATAAAGGAACATTCTGTGTTAACAAAAGGATTAATCAAAAACATCGGCCTCCAGGTAGTGGTGGCCATGGTGCTGGGCGCGCTGGTCGGGGCGCTCATGGGAGAGCAAGCCACGGTGTTTGCGCCGCTCGGCACCCTGTTTATCCAGCTGATCAAGATGCTGGTGATCCCGCTGGTGGCGGTGGCCATCCTGTCGGGGGCCGCCAACCTGGGGGCCAGCCCCGCTGCTGGCAAGATTGGCGTCACCACGCTCGCCTTCTTCCTCGGCACCTCCGCACTGGCGGTGTTCCTGGCGCTGGTGATGGGTCAGGTGTTCAAACCTGGTGTGGGCGTTGACTTTGGCGCCACTGCGGCCATGTTCTCCGGCGACTACGCCGACAAGGGTGCACTGCCCGATGCGGTGGCCACCCTGCTTGGCATGATCCCGACCAACGTGTTCAGCGCCTTGAACGAGGCCAACATCCTGCAGATCCTGGTGTTCTGCATGTTCCTCGGCATCGCCCTGGCCAAGCAGCCCCGTGAGCGCGCCAAGCCGCTGGTAGACGGGCTCAACACCCTGGTGGACGCTTTCGTCTGGATGATCAACAAGGTGATGCTGATCGCCCCCATCGGCGTCTTCGGCCTGATGGCCGACGCCATCGGCACCTACGGCTTCGACGTGCTGACTCTGGTGCTCAAGCTGTTCGTCGTCTATGTCGCCGCCATCCTCATCTTCGGCTTCGTGGTCTATCCGCTGCTGATCGCGTTCTTCTCCAACACGCCGGTACGCAAGTATTTCTCCGCGATGAAGAAGCCGCAGATCGTGGCCTTCTCCACCGCCTCTTCCATGGCGACCCTGCCGGTCAACATGGAGACCTGCGAGCGCGATCTGAAGGTGACCAACGCCACCGCTTCCTTCGTGCTGCCGCTGGGTGCCACCATCAACATGAGCGGCAATGCCATCTATTACGGCCTGGTCGCCATCTTCTTCGCCCAGGTCTATAACATCGATCTTTCCATGGGTGCCTGGGCGGCGATCATCGTCACCTCCACCCTGGGTGCCATCGGTCAGGCCGGTGTACCGGGCCCGAGCTTCCTGGTGGTTGCCGTGCTGCTGGCGGCCGGGATTCCCATCGAGGGTCTGCCGCTGCTGTTCGCGCTGGATCGTCTGTTCGACATGATCCGGACCGCGCTGAACATCACCGGCGATGCGGCCTGCGCCATCATCGTCGACCGCTACAGCCCGGATTACGATCCGAACCGCTGGAGCAAGGAGGCCTGATATCGGGTCGACCACCGTGCATGACAAGAGGGAGGCTTCAGGCCTCCCTCTTTCATTTGTGTCTATTTGCTGGCGGTGTTCCCCGCTCGCCTCGCCCGTCTGCGTGCCTCAGGGGGAGAGGTGTGCCAGGGCCTGGCGGCAGCGCTGTTCGGCCGCCTCCAGCTCCAGCAGGACCATCTGGATATCTTCCAGCTGTTGCTGCAGGGTCTCCCGCTTGTCGGCTACCAGCCCCAGCATGGTCTGCAACTGGGAGCGGCTGCTCTTGTCCGCATCGTAGAGATCGAACAGCTCCCGGATCTCTGCGAGGCTGAAGCCCAGACGCTTGCCACGCAGGGTCAGCTTGAGCCGCACCCTGTCCTGACGGCTGTAGATCCTGTGCTGTCCCTGGCGGGTCGGGTTGAGCAGGCCCTGATCCTCGTAGAAGCGGATGCTGCGGGTGGTCACATCGAACTCGCGAGCCAGTTCGCTGATGCTGAAGGTGCGGGTGTCGTCCCTGGATTTGGTCATGGGGCTGTCTTGGCTGCCATCTGGTTGTCAATGCAGGCTGGCACCTTACCCAAACGTCAACTTCCCCGCAAGTCTTGTTCCTGTCGCGGTCGCGGCATATGTTATCCCGATGTAACAAGGAGAGTGCTATCGATGGATATCGTGATTGTGGCGGCCAAACGTACCCCCATGGGGGCCTTCCAGGGGGCCCTGAGCGCGCTCGGTGCCCCCGAGCTTGGCGCCTGCGCCATCCGCGCCGCGCTGGCTCAGGCCGGGATGACGGGGGAGCAGGTCAATGAGGTCTATATGGGTAACGTGCTGAGCGCAGGGGTCGGCCAGGCGCCAGCCCGCCAGGCAGCGCTCAAGGGGGGGCTGCCGGACAGCGTGCCCTGTACCACCATCAACAAGGTGTGCGGCTCCGGCATGAAGGCGGTGATGCTGGCGGCGGACAGCCTGCGCCTGGGGGAGGCCGAGGTCGTGGTGGCGGGGGGCATGGAGAGCATGAGCCGCGCCCCCTATCTGCTGGACAAGGCGCGCAGCGGTTTTCGCATGGGGCACCAGAGCGTGCTCGATCACATGTTCCTGGACGGCTTGCAGGATGCCTACGAAGGCCATCTCATGGGGCATTACGCCCAGTTGAGCGCCGATCGCAGCGGACTGACCCGGGCCGACATGGATGCCTTTGCCATCGCCTCCCTGGAGCGGGCGCTGACGGCGCAGCGCAGCGGTGCCTTTGCCGCGGAACTGGCTCCCGTCATGACCTCTGAGGATACCCTGCTGCTGGCCGAGGATGAGCAACCGGGCAAAGCAAGGCCCGACAAGATCCCCGGCCTCAAGCCGGCCTTCAGCAAGCACGGCACCATCACGGCGGCCAATGCCAGCTCCATCTCGGACGGGGCGGCAGCCCTGGTGCTGATGCGGGGCGAGACCGCTGCCCGGCTCGGATTGCCGGTGCTGGCCAGGGTAGTGGGTTACCAGAGTCACGCCGCCCTGCCGGCGGAGTTTACCAGTGCCCCCGTCGGCGCCATTGACAAGTTGCTGGCCCGGGTGGGCTGGTCGGTGGAGGAGGTGGACCTGTTCGAGGTGAACGAGGCATTCGCCATGGTGAGCATGCTGGCCATGGCAGGGTGCGACATTCCCCATCACAAGTTGAACGTGAACGGCGGGGCCTGTGCGCTGGGGCACCCTCTTGGCGCCAGTGGCGCCCGCATCCTGGTGACCCTGATCCATGCCCTGCGTGCCCGCGGGCTCAGACGAGGGGTGGCGAGCCTGTGCATCGGGGGAGGGGAGGCAACGGCCATCGCCATCGAGGCAGGCTGAATGCGTGGGTGAGAGTGCTGCGGGTTGATGAAATGACGACGTCCCTTCAAGAGGGACGTTGTCATGTCTGGCGGGAGTGGACCGGTTGCTCTTCCATGGCCTGAAGCTGCTGGTTGACCCAGGCGGTGGCGCTCAGATAGAGGTGGCTGACCTTCTCTTCGTTGAGGCCGAGCCGGACGGTGTTGGCGGCGACCCGCTGCCAGTCGGCTTTCTCGAAATCTTCACAGAACGCCAGGTAGAATCCGAGCTTGCCCTTGCGGGTGAGCAGGGCGGCACGAATGTCGTCGGTCAGGGGAATGGAGCCGAGCAGCTGATCCAGCGGTTCTCCCATGAGCACGTCCAGCAGGGAGAAGAGGCCGGTGACAAAGGCTTGCTGTGCCTGCTCTGCGGGCGCATGGGTCTGGGCCAGCAGTTCGCAGAACCGGGCTCTGATGAGGGACATCTGATGGAGTTCGGCGCTCTTTTCACTTCCCGCACTGGTGGCGGCGATCAGGGCGACGAAGCGCTTGAGCTGGGCGTGCCCCAGGGAACTTGCGGCCTGGCGAAACGAGGCGATGGGCTGGGGGAAACGCTTGAGGTGGTTGATGTAGCGCAGCAGCTTGAGGGAGAGGGTGAGATCCTGGTTGAGCAGTTGCTCAATCTTGTCCAGATCCGGTTCGGTCTGATTGACCACCTCGAGCAGCTGCATCACCACCAGCTGGGCCGGCGGTATGGTGGGCTGTTGCACCATCTGGGGGCGGCTGAAGAAAAATCCCTGGAACAGGGTGACGCCGAGCTGCTTCATCCGCTCGAACTCGGCCTGATCCTCGACTTTCTCGGCCAGATAGGTGAGGGGCAGGTGGCGATGATTCGCCATGAAGTGCTCGATGCAGGGTTGCGGCGTGCTGCGCAGGTCGAACTTGATGATATGGATGTAGGGGAGGAACCTGTCCCAGTCTGAGACCATGGTGAAGTCATCCAGCGCCAACCGATAGCCCAGCCCATAGAGCTGGATCACTTTCTCCAGCAGCGCATCGTCGGGCTCGGCATCCTCCAGGATCTCGATCACCACCTTGTCCCGTGGTAGGCACTCGGCCAATCCGTCCAGCAACAGGGAGTGGGGGAAATTGATGTAGCAGGGGTGATCTCCGATGAGATGATCGATGTTCTGCTGCAAGAACTGCTCGGCAACCAGCCTGGAAGTGGCCTGCTGTGCGGAGACGGAGGGAAATACATTGTCCAGGCTGTCGCGAAACAGCAGCTCATAGGCTTGGGTGTTCAACTCCCGATCCAGAATGGGCTGCCTTGCTACATAGGAATACATGCATCTCTCCACCATGGTTACAGGCTTGATTCTATGGTGAAGCGGATCACTATGCCAGTGCCGACCGGTCGGGAAGGTCAACAACTGGCATACTATTTGTCAGGAAACCCGGAGTGTCAGAACAGGTAGTTGAGCTGCAGGCCGGCGAGCCAGGCATCCCCTTCCGAGGTGCCATTGAAGGTGGAGGTGGTCTGGGGGATGCCGGGCCTGAGCTGCATGGTTTCGCTCACGTCCACCTTCTTGCCGTCGATCAGGGTCAGCCCCAGATCCAGCGAGAGGTGGCGGTCAATCTGGTAGCCCACGCCAGCGCTGTACCAGACCCGATCCGAGTCGGGGATGGAGATGGTGCGGCGATCCGCCGGGACCGGGCTGCGGTCGTAGGCGATACCGGAGCGCAGTTGCCACTGGGGGGCCAGCTGGTAGGTCATCCCCAGCGCATAGCGCCAACTGTCTTCCCAGTGCTCCTCCTTGATGTGCATGGTGCCGTGGTGGTCGAGTTCGGATTCGAGCTGCACGAACTTGCTCCAGTTGGTCCAGTTGATGCTCGAATGCAGCGCCAGGGCCGGGGTGAGCTGATGGAACAGGGCCAGCTCGGCGGTGGCGGGCAAGGGCAGATCCAGGCTGCCGGTATCGGTGAAGGGCTGGCCCCTTTGATCGATGCCGATGGCGTCACCGGAGAGGGTCAGGGTTACGTCGTGGCGATAGGAGAGACCGATGCGGGTTGCCTGCGACAACTCAAGCAGGGTGCCCAGGTTCCAGCCCATGGCCCAGCCATCCCCTTTCAGGTGCTTGGCTATCTGGTTGTTGGAGGGGAAAGTGCCGCCCACTTCCCCTTCCCCCTGAATGGCGGAGAGACCGGCCCCGACGGACCAGATGCGGTTGATGCGATAGGCCAGGGAGGCCCCCAGATCCATGGTCTTGATGTCGGAGACGTTGCCGAAGTGACCGGCGTTGTAGTTGTCCGGCATCTTGACCCCGAGTCCGTAATAGGAGGTGGCGGCAAGTCCGAGGCGCCATTGTTCGTTGAGGGGCACGATGAGATAGGCGTTGGGCACCCAGGCGTCACCCGCAATGTCGTGGGCTCCGGCATCCAGGCTGACCGGCCCCTGGGGGGTAGGCACCCGGGTGGTGCCCTCGATGTTGACGTCGGGGTGCACGTGGATGACGCCGCCGGAGAAGGCCAGGGTATCGAATCGGGTCATGGCGGCGGCGTTGCGGGAGAGCACGCTGGCATTGTCGGCGATGGCGGCTTCACCCGCGAAGGCACGCCCCATGCCGGTGGCGGATTGCTCCGCGAGCTGGAAGCCGGCAGCCTGCACCTGGCTCGACAGCAGCAAGAGGGCAATGAGGGAGGGTTTGAACGTCGGATGCATGGTCTTTCCTCGGGATGAACTGGGTGTTCATTCTGTTATTCGGTTGGGGCCGGGATTTTATATGGTATGACCAGCAAGGCAACGGGGAGAGGGGAACGTGGGGCAAAACGGGATTAAATGCTGAAAGAAATACCCATAACAGATTGATAAAAAAGAAAAGAGTACAGTTGTTTACTACAGCTGTGCGCTCAGATGGCGAAGTTGGATAAAAAAAGAGCGCCCAGAGGCGCTCTCGATGATGATATGAAAATCAGAATTTCATGTTGAACTGGGCGGAAGCCAGCAGGGCGTTGCCGTGAGAGGTGCCCTTCCAGCGCAGCGCATCGCTGTGGTTGCGCAGACCTTCGTTCACGTCCACTTCCTTGCCGTCCAGATAGGCCATGCCGAAGTCGAGGCTCATGTCCGGATTGATGTGGTAGGTGGCACCGGCGCTGTACCAGATACGGTCGGAGTCAGGAATGCTCAGGCTACGGTATTCCGGCTCGATGGGGCTGTTGTCGTAGGCGAAGCCGATACGGGCTTCCCAGGACGGGTTGACGTACCAGGTACCGCCCAGGGCGTAACGAGCAGAGTCCTTGAACTTCTCGTCTTTTTGCAGGCACACGCCGCCGGCGCAGTTGCTGCTGGTGGCCTTGAGCTCCTGGAAGGCGCTCCAGTCGGTCCAGTTCACGGAGTAGTGGACAGCGAATTGCTGGTTCAGGCGGTGGTAGCCTGCAAATTCGGCCTGGGCCGGCAGATCCAGCTTCAGGTTGCCATCGACGACGCGGTTGCCGGAGGTGGCACCCTGGAAGTCGCCGTCAAAGCTCAAGTCCACCTGGGAGCGGTAGGTCAGGGCGAGACGGTTGTTTTCGTTGATCTCGTACAGGGTGCCGACGTTCCAGCCAAAGCCCCAGGTGTCGCCCTTCAGGTGAGCCAGACGGGTATCGGAGTTGGCACCTGGAATGGCAGCGGAGAGCGCACCGGCATAACGGTTCAGCTCGGCGGCGGCGTAGACGGCATTGATGCCGGCACCGACGCTGAAGCTGGAGTTGATGCGATAGGCGATGTTGGGGTTGATGTTGAAGGTCAGGAGCTCGGTGTCACCGGCGCCGGCACCGGCCGCGAAGGTTTTGGAATATTCGGTGGAAAGGCCGTAGTTGGAGAAGAGGCCGATCCCCCAGGCCCACTGATCATTCAGGGGCTGGATGAAGTAGGTGGCCGGCACGAAGGCATCGGGGGCGATGTCGCTCTCGCTGGACGGAGCCAGCTTGGTGGAGCCGGCATAGATGTCGCCAGCCACGTCCACGTCTGGCTTGATATAGGTGCCGGATACAGACAGTGCCATCTTGTCGAAGGTGGTCATGGCCGCCGGGTTGCGGGACAGCACGGCCGCGTTGTCGGCGATGGCTGCTTCACCTGCGTAGGCGCGACCCAGACCGGAGGCCGAGTGTTCGTTCAGCTGGAACGCGGCGGCGAAGGTCTGGGTGCTGGCCAGGGTCACGGCCGCAGCGATCAGGCTTTTCTTGAAAAAGGCAGTTGTCATAGTGTTCTCTCTTTGTAAGCAGATTTTCTGTCGACATCGCGGCTCTTTGGCGGCTATTGACGACATGATCTGTTGTTATGTCAGCTTCTTCCCATTCATTGCTGGCGTGATTCTATGGATCTGGTAGGAGGTAAGAAATCAGACCAGTGACAGCAGAATACATAAAAGTTTCCATTGTGTTAATCATTTGTTTTAACTTGCCGTTTTATTAGGCTGATTTATCTATTATTGGATAAATAAAGCACAAATGGTGCCATTTGCGTCATTTAAAATAAATGGTAGAAATGTGACTTCGCGCGGGCAATGGGCGGGAACATGCGGGGATGTGGGGATGAACAGGCAGACAATGAGGATGTCTGCCTGTGATGTGGCTGAGGCGGAGGACGAGTCAGCCTGGGTCAAGGTCTGTTAAATGGACCAGTGCAGGCGTGACTCAAGCTGGCGGGCAACCGGGGCGAGGGGCTCCTGCATGTCTCCGATGAGCACCATGTTGGCCCCCTTGAGCGGCAGTATCTCCCCCTTGAGGGTCCCGTCTGCAAAATCGGACTGGATCGTCAGTGGCAGGTGCTTGGGGACGAGGAACAGGGTGACCGGTCCCATCTTGCCCTGCAGCACCATGTGCAGGGCCGGTCCCTGATAGAAGGCGCAGTGGTTGACATAGGTTACCTTCATGCCCGGCATCTCGCTCAGGGTGGCGCCATATTTCTCCATTTTCGCGTTGATGGTGTGCAGGCTGACCCGCTCATCCACCGCATGAATGAAGGGCTCTTCCCCATAAACGTGGGACATGGCGACTTGAGCCAGCGACAGGGTGTCCGGTGCCACAGGCCAGCTGATCCAGCGGGTGCTCATGCCGAGCAGGAAGGCGACCGAGGCCGCGATGGCCAGAGCGCGCCATTGCGTGCGTGCAGGAGTGACGGGCAGCGGGACCACCTGCTCCTCTTCGGCTGCCATCGCCTGCCTGAGCAGGATCCGCTCCGCAAGACCGGCCGGTACGTCCACTTCCAGAGTGCTGCGCACCTGGCGCTCGAGCTGCTGCATCTCGTCCAGATGCTTGCGATTGGCCGGTGACGCCTCGGCGGCTTTCAAGAAGGCGGGATCCCTGTCCGAGGGGTGAGTGATGGCCCGGCGGCGAAATTCAAGCTCATCCATTGGTGTGTCCTCTCTGTTGTTTCGCAGACTCCATGGCCTCTTTTATCTGGTTGCGGGCGCGAAACAGCCTTGTCATGACGGTGTTCTTGTTCAGGCCGAGTTGCTCGGCGATCTCTTCCCCGCTGAATCCCCCCAGTACCTGCAGCAGCAGCGGCTCCTGATATTCGGCAGGCAGGCGGGCGATGTGGCGCCTGAGCCATTCGTGCTCCATCTCCTGCTCGCTTGGCAGGACACCCTGATCCCGCAGGGGGTGCTCGTCGAGGTCGACAAGATCGAACTGCTTTCGCTCAAAGCGGCGGGCATTCTCCCGCCGCAATATGGTGATGAGCCACGCCTTGGCAGCCTTGTCGTCCAGCAGGGTATCTATCGCCTTCCAGGCGCGCAGGAAAGTCTCCTGCACCAGATCCTCGGCGATTTGCGGATCCCGGCACAACCAGTAGGCGTAGCGGTAGATGTCCCCGTGCAGGGCGTGCACCAGGGCTTCGTACTTGGTTTGTTTGTCTGCCATCTCTTCATAGACCGGAGAAGCGCAGGGATCCTTTCCCGTGTCGGCCCTTTTTCTTCTGAAAAAACCTAACGCCATAAAGGGGTGTCCTGTTTCATGAGGGGCGCATCATGCACGCATCCACGCCAGTATTCGAAGACCATAGGCTATCGTAAAGCTCTCCCAGGTGCACAGCGCCCTGGCGAGCGCCAGTCTGGGCAGGTGTTCGCCAGGGGCGAGTACGGGGGCAAAGCAGGCCCGATCCAGGCCGTCCAGCAGTGCTCCCATGGCGGGGTCGCGGTGACAGGGCAGCCTGGCCAGATGCAGACAGGGGGCGTCCCAGCGCAGGACGGCCCAGGTCAGCAGGGTTTCCCTGGCCTCGTCAGGAGAGCCCGTGGCGAGGGCCCGTTGCAGGCGATAGAAGGCGTGCCAGCGCGGCCAGCGGCGCATGAATGCCCGCAGCAGGATGGCCAGGAGCACCCAATAGAGATACTGGGTCCCCGGTGTGGGGGAGGCGGGAGTGGCGCTCTCCCTTGCCGTGAACACCAGAGGATGTGCGGGCAGGTGCGCCTCCTCGATGCGACCGCTCTGGGTGTTGAACCAGCGCAGGGTCTGGGGGGGCAGCACATAGCGCCCCGCCTCGTCGGCGGTCAGGGCCTGGCGCCACTGGCGCTCGAAGCGAAGCGCCCCCTCGCCCACGAATCGCTCCTGTTGCTGCTCGCCGTCCGGCTTCATGGAGAGGCCGGCGGGCAGGGGCGGGGCCGGCAAGGGGGGCAGGCGGTTGCCATCCCCCCCTTCCATCACCAGGGTGAGGGTGCGGATCACCGGCTCACCCACCCTGGCCTGGGCCGGGCTGAACTGCTGGCGCAACACCAGGCTGCTCGCCACCGGCTCCAGGGGGGCCTTGTCCACCTTGATGAAGAGGGTCGCCGCCCTGGCGGACAGCAGATCCCCCGCGTTGCTCGGCGCGGTCGCACCGGCCTGGTCCTGGGGCGGCAACCGCCCCTGAAAGCGGGGGGATTCGACGGGATGGAGCCCGGGTCCTTTGGCCTGCAGCAGCCATTTTCGCGTGAGACGCCCGGGCAGGCCGGGGCTGGCGGGAGAGTCCCAGCGGTCCTCGCCAAGGCGGCGAATGGTAAAGGCCGGGGTGATGGGCTCGCCGAGGCTGGGGGCCTCCAGGTTGGCAGGCAGCCAGAGGGTCAGCTCATAGATGAAGGGCTGGCCGGGGTAGAGATTCCCCTCATGGAGCACCCGGGCCTGCAGCTCGACCGGAGAGAATACCGGGTCTTGTGTCGGCATCAGGGTGCCGTCCAGGGAACGTGTCGGCACCGCCAGGGAGGGGGTGAGATCGGCGCCAAGGGGCAGGGAGGGCACCTGGCGCGGGCTGGTATCGAGCAGGTGCAGGGGGATCTGCCAGCGAGTCAGGCTGCGGCTCTGGGCACTGACCCGCTGGATGCTGACCCGCCCGACCGCAAACTGGCGCAGCAGCGGTTGCAGGTTGAGATCCTCATCGCGGTGCAGCCCGTCGGCCTCGATGATGAGCAGCCAGTCGCGCTCGCTCGCCCCCGGCAACAGCTCGGCCTCGACAGGAGCGGCCTGCACCCGCATGGCGCACAGGGCGAGCAACAGCCAGCAGCCGATCCGGGGGGAGAGTAAGCGCAGCACGAGGATCACCAGGGCTCCTCCACCTTGAGCAGGGGGCGGCGCAGGGCCTCCTTGCGAAGGCGCTGCTCCAGCAGCAGCACGGGGGGCGCCGGGGGGCGAGGAGCCTCTGAGGCGTGGGCGGGGTCGGGAGTGTCAACCTGCTCCGGGGCATTTGCCGAGGGCGTTGTCTGCGGCGGGTTGGCCCGCAGCAGGGCCAGGTTGTGCAAGGCATCCCTGTGCCCAGGTTCAAGGCGAAGGGCGCTCAGATAGGCCTGCTCCGCGGCGGCAAGATCCCCGAGCCAGACCAGGGCATTGCCCCTGTTGTAGTGGGCGGTGGCGCTGTTTGCCCTGCCATAGGCGGCGACGGCCCTGGCGTAATCCCCGGATCTATACCAGGCGTTGCCTTGCCAGACCGGATCCTGGAAGGCGTTGGCCGCTTCCCGATAGTGTCCCTGGCGATAAGCCTGCCAGCCTTCTTCATCTTGTCGGGAGGCCGCCTGCAGGGAAGGGGGCGCGACGCCAATGACGAGGATCACCAGCAGCCAGTGGGCGCCGATCCGCGCCAGCAGCGCCAGGGGGAGCAAGGTGATGAGCAGCCAGGGGCCGAGATCCCGGGATTGCCCCTGCGTCAGGGTCTGGCCCATGGGCAGGGGGGCAAAGCGGAGCAGGCCGGAATCAAGCCAGGCCAGCCTGCCTCCGGTACTGGCGGCAAGGGCGGCCATGGCCTCCTCGTCGGGCGCCGGCAAGGTGCGGCCGATCGGGCTGCCGAGCTGCCAGCGCTCGGCAGCCACGCCGGGCAGCCGGGTCTCCTTGCCCCCGCTGGCCAGCAGGATGTCGAGCCGCGGGGCCGAGCCTGCCTTGCAGAACAGGTCGTTGAGGCAGGGCCAGAGGGCGGCGATGCGATCGCGCGCTGTCCCGGAGAGGCCGTCGGTCACGAGCAGCAGACGGGCGGATTGGCCCGGCGGGATAAGGGTGAGGGCCAGGGCCACGGCGCGCTCGGGGGCGCTGCCCTGGACAGGCATGATGGCCGGGCGCAGGTCCGGCAGCAGCAGGGCGATGGCCTGATGGTCCCGGGTGGGAGGCATGGCGAGGTAGGCATCCCCGGCGAACAGGATGAGGGCGATGGGATGGGTCGCGTCCTGCCGCGCTATGTCGGCCAGCATCTCCTGCAATCCCAGCCTCACCCGGGTTGCCCGGTCCGGTGCCAGATCCTGTGCCAGCATGGAGTCGGATAGATCCAGCAGCCAGATATCGAGGGCCGGGCTCGGCATGGGGAGACTCTGCTGGCGCAGGGCGGGGCCCGAGAGCGCCAGGATCACCGGCAGACAGGCAAGCCAGCGCCAGGGGATGGCCCGATGGCGGCTCGGCAGCAGATAGGCCTGCATGGCCGGGGAGAGCAAGCCGGGATCGCGGCGGCGCCACCCCTGCCACAGCCAGGGGAGCAGGGCCAGCAACCAGAGGGGGCGCAGCAAGGTCAGCTCCATGGTGCCACCATCATGGCCTGCCTACTCATGGGATGGCCTGTGTGACAGGGAGATGCGCCAGCGGGCTGGCCAGCAGAGCAGCAGCCAGGCCAGGGCCAGTGGCCAGGGGTAGAGCTCCTGGTGGGGCCGGGAGAGGGTCTGGGGCCGGGCGAGGGGCTCCAGGGTGTCGATGGCCTGGTTGATGGCGGCGAGATCGCCCCGGTTGCGGGCGCGAAAATAGCGGCCTCCTCCCAGCGTCGCCAACTGCTGCAACAGGGCTTCATCCAGTTCGGCACTGGGATCGGCGTCCCCTGCGGGCGCGGCGAAGGTGTCGGGGTCGGCGCCCACCCCCAGGGTATAGAGACGGATGCCGGCTTTGGCGGCGAGCCGGGCCTCGGTCAGGGGATCCGCATTGCCCGAGGTATTGCGCCCGTCCGTCACCAGCAGCAGGGCGGTGGGGCGGGTGGGGTCGGCGTGCTGGCGTGCCAGCAGGATGGCTTCCCCCAGGGCCGTGGTGCGCCCCACCAGATCGAAGTCGAGCTCCCTGGCCAGGGTGAGCAGGGCCCCGGTCTCCTGGGTGAGGGGGGAGAGCAGATAGGCGTGATCGGCAAAGACGACAAGGGCGATGCGATCCCCCGGGCGGGAGGCGACAAGGTTGCTTATCTGCTGGCGCACCGCGGCAAGCCTGTCCGTTTGCTCTCCGTCATCCAGCATGTCCTGGGTGCGCATGCTGTCGGAGAGATCCACCGCCAGGATGAGGTCCCGGCTGCTCTGGTAGTGAATGATCGGGGGCTCCTGCCACTGGGGGCGGCACAGGGCCAGTACCAGGGCACACCAGCAGATCATCATGCGCCACAAGGGCTGCCCCGCCTGGGGCTGGAGCAGGGGAAAACCTCCATGAACGAGCCGGTTTCCTCCCTTGCGCCCCTTCATGGGAGGCAGGCCGAAGCGCACCAGCAGCGGCAGGGCGAGGGCGAGGGAAAACCAGGGCCAGGCGAGGATCATCGCGTACCCTCCGGGGAAGGGGCCCCTCGCTTGCTTGCCGGGAATCGCGGCGCGCTGACGCAGCGTCGCCCCCAGGCGAGATAGGCGAGGCGCAATCTTTTGCGCTGCGCCTCATCGGGCACTCTGCCCCCATAGAGCCAGAGCGGCCACTGGGCGGCAAACCGGGAAAAATCGCTCCCCCCCTTGCTGTCCAGCCAGGCGAGCCAGGCCTCCCCTTGCAGGGGGGCCGCCTCGGGCCAGCGGGCCATGGCCGCTTCTCGCAGGGCATCCTGCAGCCTGGGGACGAGATCGTCTGCCTGCCAGTCTATCCGGAGCGCCCAGTGGCGCTGGCGCCACAGGGTGAGGGCCGTCATGGCGATCAGGCAAGCGGCGATCGCCGCGATCAGCAGCCCACCGAGGGCCATCAGGCGAGGATCCTGTGCAGGCTCGAGAGCGGGGCCTTGGTGGATGTCGCGCAGCTCGGCACGAATGGCTTGCAAGGCCTCGCTGGACGAGGGCTGGCGATATGCATCCGGTGCGGGCACGCCCTGCTCCCCCCTCAAAACAGACGGCATCCGCCCTCCTGCCACTGGCGTTGCAGGGTGGCGCCGTTGTCGAGGCGATAGAGGCGCGTCACCAGGGGCAGCAACTGCTGGCGACAGGCCTCGGCCTGCTCGTCGGCCGCCCTCTGGTAGCGGGCGCGAAAGCGGGGGTCTTCTCCCGCGAGCCAACCGCTGTGTCTGCCTGCCTGCACTGCCAGCTGCCCCTGCTCGGGCAGAGCGGCTTCCAGGGGATCGCGGATCTGCCAGTAGTGGATATCGTGGCGCAGGCGAAGGCGTTGCAACTGCTGGCAGAGTGCCTGGTCCGGTGCCTGGTGATGGCTTATCAGGGTCAATCTGGCCCCGTGGGGCAGGGTGAGTCGTGCCAGGGTCTGGGCCAGCGTCCTAGGCGGGGGGGCGCGATCCAGCCCTGCCTCGTAATGGCGGCAGAGCGCTTCCAGCAGAGGCATGAGAGAGCCGCGCTGGTGCTCTGTGTGGGGGGCTGCGCCCTGGCAGATCAAGGTATTGGCCTGTTTCTCCCCCTGCCAGAGCAGGGCGGCGGCCAGCTCGCAGCCAAGGCGGGCCTTGAGCTGGGCGCGGGAGCCAAAGTACATGGCGGGTGAGAGATCCAGCAGCAACCAGTGGGCCTGATCCTGCTCTTCCCCGTAGAGGCGGGTGTGGGGGCGGCCGAGGCGGGCGGTGACCCGCCAGTCGATGTGACGCACCTCGTCACCGGCCTGATAGAGGCGAAGCTCCCTGAAATGGAGCCCGGGCTGGCGCCCGATACGCCCCTGGGCCGCCTGATGAATGCGGGCACGCTCGCCCTGGCGGGTCCAGAGGCGCACCGCCAGCAGCCGTTGGAGGGTGAGGGCGATGTCGGGGTGATCCCGGGGCTCGGCGACGGGGGTCATGGCGATAGGGCTGCCTGTGGGGGCCGGCTCAGGGGCATGGAATGGCATCCAGCAGCAGGGTGATGAGCGCCTCGCTATCGAGGTTGTCCGCCAGCGCCTGATAACTCGGGATGAGGCGGTGGCGCAGCACGGCAGGCGCCAGCTGCTGGATGTCTTCGGGCAGCACGAAGTCGCGCCCGGCTAGCCAGGCCCGGGCCCGTGCGGCTCTTGCGAGGCCGATGCTGGCTCTGGGACTGGCCCCCACCGCGACCAGGGGGTCTAGCTCGGGGCACAGGCCGCTGCCGGGGCGGGTGGCGCACACCAGTTGCACCAGATAGTGCTCGAGGCGTCCCTGCATCTGTACCCCCTGAACGGCGGTACGGGCTTCCAGCAGGTCGGACTGGCTGAGGGTGACTGGCGGCGTCGGCAGGGCGTCGCCGCGGGCGTTGAGTTGAAGGATGGCCAGCTCCATGGCGGGGCTGGGGTAATCCACCAGCAGCTTGAGCAAGAAGCGATCGAGCTGGGCCTCCGGCAGGGGATAGGTCCCTTCCTGCTCGATGGGGTTCTGGGTGGCGGCGACCATGAAGAGGGAGGGCAGGCGCCAGCTCTTCTTGCCCACGGTGATCTGGTGCTCGGCCATGGCCTCCAGCAGGGCGGACTGCACCTTGGCCGGCGCCCGGTTGATCTCGTCCGCCAGCACCAGGTGGTTGAACAGGGGGCCGGGTTGAAACACGAAGCTCGCATCCTGGGGATGGAAGACCTCGCTGCCGGTGAGATCGGCTGGGAGCAGATCCGGGGTGAACTGGATACGGGCAAAGCGCCCCTCCACGGCACCGGCCAGCGCCTTGACCGCCCGGGTCTTGGCAAGACCGGGGGCCCCCTCGATCAGCACATGTCCTTCACATAACAGGGCGATCAGCAGCCCCTCGATGAGGGGGCCCTGTCCCAGGATCTGGCTGCCCAGATAGTCTCCAAGTGCTCTGAACTCGGCCGCTGCCATGCGATAAACCCGTTGTTTTTATGGAAGTTGATCTTTTTATACCCCAGTTGGCTCACAAGGGCGAGGGAGGGTGGCAAGATGGGGACAATTTAGTTTCAATCAGCCGTATGAAAGTTGTGATTGGATTGTTAAGATGTGGCGCAATGAGGTCAGACCTCTGCCTTTTTAACCCAAGGAGCCAGGATGAAACAGCCATTGAAACTGACGACTCGCCAGGGCGAACGGATAGCCGTCGTGGCGGGTCTGCGCACCCCCTTTGCCAAGCAGGCCACCGCTTTTCACGGCGTGCCTGCGGTGGATCTGGGCAAACTGGTGGTGAGCGAGATGCTCGCCCGCACCGATCTCGACCCCAAGCTCATCGACCAGCTGGTGTTCGGCCAGGTGGTGCAGATGCCGGAAGCGCCAAACATCGCCCGGGAGATCGTGCTCGGCACCGGCATGAGCGTTAGCACCGATGCCTATAGCGTGTCGCGCGCCTGCGCCACCAGTTTCCAGGCGGTGGCGAATGTCACCGAATCCATCATGGCCGGCACGGTGGACATCGCCATCGCCGGCGGTGCCGACTCCTCTTCCGTGCTGCCCATCGGGGTCAGCAAGTCTCTGGCCCGCGCCCTGGTGGATCTCAACAAGGCGCGCAACCTCCAGCAGCGTTTCAATATTCTGCGCCGTCTGCGCCTGAAGGACCTGCTGCCGGTGCCCCCGGCCGTGGCCGAGTACTCCACCGGTCTCTCCATGGGGCAGACCGCCGAGCAGATGGCCAAGACCCACCAGATCAGCCGCGAGGCGCAAGATGCGCTGGCCCACCGCTCCCACACCCTGGCGGCCGAAGCCTGGGCGCAGGGCAAATTGAATGGCGAGGTGTTCACCGCCCACGTGCCCCCCTACAAGTCGCCGCTGGAGCGGGACAACAACATCCGTGAAAGCTCGGATCTGGCGAGTTACGCCAAGCTCAAACCGGTCTTTGACCGGGCCCACGGTTCGGTGACGGCCGCCAACGCCACTCCGCTTACCGACGGCGCCGCCGCCGTGCTGATGATGCGCGAAGGGCGTGCCCGCGAGCTGGGTCTGGAGCCGCTGGGTTACATCCGCAGCTTCGCGTTTTCCGCCATCGATGTCTGGCAGGACATGCTGATGGGCCCCTCCTATGCCACGCCGCTGGCGCTGGACCGTGCCGGCATCACCCTTGGGGATCTGACCCTCATCGACATGCACGAGGCCTTTGCCGCCCAGACGCTCGCCAACCTCAAGATGTTTGCAAGCGCCGAATTTGCCCGTGACAAGCTGGGCCGGGATCAGGCCATTGGCGAGGTGGACATGGAGAAGTTCAACGTGCTCGGCGGCTCTTTGGCCTTTGGTCACCCCTTTGCCGCCACCGGGGCGCGCATGATCACCCAGACCCTGCATGAACTGCGGCGCCGGGGTGGGGGATTGGGGCTCAACACCGCCTGTGCGGCGGGTGGGCTGGGTGTGGCCATGGTGCTGGAGGTGGAATGATGAGTGCCAAGACTTTTTCTCTGGATATTCGCAAAGATGGCATCGGCATCCTCACCATGGATGTGCCCGGTGAGAGCATGAACACCCTGAAGGCCTCCTTTGCGGACGAGATCCGCACTCTGCTGGCCGAGGTAAAGGGGAACGGGGATCTGATCGGCCTGGTGATCGTCTCCGGCAAGAAGGACTCCTTCGTCGCCGGGGCCGACATCGCCATGCTGGCTGCCTGCACCAGCGCCCAGGATGCCGAAGCGCTGTCCCGGGCCGGACAGGAGGTGTTCGCCGAGATCGAAGCCCTGGGGATCCCGGTGATCGCCGCCATTCACGGCCCCTGCCTTGGCGGCGGGCTGGAGCTGGCGCTCGCCTGTCATGGCCGGGTGGTGACCGATCACGGTAAAACCGTGCTGGGCCTGCCGGAAGTGCAGCTCGGCCTGCTGCCGGGCTCCGGCGGAACCCAGCGCCTGCCGCGCCTCATCGGGGTGGCCAAGGCACTGGATCTGATGCTGACCGGCAAGCAGGTGCGGGCCAAACAGGCCAGGAAGCTCGGGCTGGTGGATGACATGGTGCCCCCGTCCATTTTGCTGGAGGCCGCCATCAAGCTTGCCAAGAAGGGCAAGCCGCGCCACCACCTGAAACGGGATCTGCAGGGCAAGGTGCTGGAGACCAACAAATTTGGTCGCAAGGTGCTGTTCGATCAGGCCCGCAAGGGGGTCAAGGCCAAGACCCGGGGCAACTACCCGGCGCCGGAGCGTATCATCGAGGTGGTGCGCATCGGCGTGGAGGAGGGGATGCAGGCCGGCCTGCTGGCCGAAGCCCGCCACTTCGGCGAGCTGGTGATGACGCCGGAATCCGCCGCCCTGCGCTCCCTCTTCTTCGCCACCACGGAGATGAAGAAAGAGGTGAGCTATCAGGGGGCCGAGCCGCGCAAGGTGGGTCATGCCGCCGTGCTGGGGGGCGGCCTGATGGGGGGCGGTATCGCCTTCGTCACCGCCACCAAGGCGGGGGTACCGGTGCGGATCAAGGATGTGGCGAGCGCCGGCATCGGCAATGCCATGCGTTACAGCTACGACCTCCTCGCGAGGAAGCTCAAGCGTCGCCAACTGCTGCGCAGCGAGCTGGAGAAACAGATGAGCCTGCTCACCGGCACCCTGGACTATTCCGGTTTCCACCGGGTGGACATGGTGGTGGAAGCGGTATTCGAGGACATCAACCTCAAGCACCAGATGGTGCAGGACGTGGAGCGCGAGTGCGGCGAGCACACCGTGTTTGCCTCCAACACCTCCTCCCTGCCCATCCACCAGATCGCCTCGGCGGCGACGCATCCGGAGCGAGTGGTGGGGCTGCACTACTTCAGCCCGGTGGACAAGATGCCGCTGGCCGAGATCATTCCCCACGCGGGTACCAGTGCCGAGACGGTGGCCACCACCCTGGCCTTCGCCCGGGCCCAGGGCAAGACCCCGATCGTGGTCAAAGACGAGGCCGGTTTCTACGTCAACCGCATCCTGGCCCCCTACATGAACGAGGCGGCGCGCCTGGTGCTGGAAGGGGAGCCGGTGGAGGTACTGGACGGCGCTCTGCTCGACTTCGGTTTCCCGGTCGGCCCCATCACCCTGCTGGACGAGGTGGGGATCGACGTGGGGGCCAAGATTTCCCCCATCCTCGAAAAAGAGCTGGGTGGCGAGCAGTTCCAGGCGCCCAAGGCCTTTGACAAGCTGCTGGAGGACGATCGCAAGGGGCGCAAGAACGGCAAGGGCTTCTATCTCTATGGCAAGGCGGCTCCGCGCAACAAGCTCACCGGCAAGGAGGGCAAGAAGACGGTGGACGCGAGCGTCTACGACGTGCTTGGCGTCAAGCCCCAGGCCAAGCTTGCCAGGCAGGAGATCGCCGAGCGCTGCGTGCTGTTGATGCTCAACGAAGCGGCCATGGCCCTGGATGGTGGCGTGGTGGCCTCGGCCCGGGACGGCGACATCGGCGCCATTTTCGGCATCGGCTTCCCTCCCTTCCTGGGCGGTCCGTTCCGCTACATGGACAGCCTCGGCATCGACTATCTGGTGGGGCGTCTTGAGCACCATCAGAAGCGCTTTGGCGACCGCTTCGCCCCCTGTGCGCGGCTGAAAGCGATGGCGGCGGAGCAGCAGACCTTCTACTGATGGCTCTCGACGGCATGCATCGAGCGAGGCGACCCCAAGGTCGCCTCGCTTTTTGTTGGGCGTACCTTTCCGGTTTGGGGCGGGGGCGCGAAGAAAAACGGGGCGGGGAGGGGTAAAACCTTGATCTGGCGCAAACTGGTGCCCCATTTATTACTTTGGTGGCATAGGACTCAGGCGCGGGTTGAGGTCAAATAGTCTCATCAGGAACGGGGGCGACCCCGTCACGAAAGGGACACCCATTTCACTGGATGAAGGACACACTATGAGTCTGCTTGAACATACCATCTGGACTGTATTGGGGTATGGGGCCATGCCCTTTATCTTCCTGAGCGGGTTCGTGGCAGTGGCAGTGACCTGCTGCCTGCTGCTCAATGCCTTCGGGGTCAAGTCCGCCGAGAAGTGAGTCACTCTCGTTCATGCCGCCAAATGCCAGTCTCACGACTGGCATTTGTTTTTTGTGTCTTCTGAAGCACTTGTCCCGCCCCTGATGGGGTAAAGGGAGCGCAAGACGGTCGAACCCGGCGGCCATTTTGATTACACTGACGCCCGGCATGTCCGCCCCCTTCTCTTTTATCAGGTATTCACGACTTCTATGGCGCTCAAGGCAACCATCTTCAAGGCCCAGATCAGCTTGTCTGACATGGATCGCAATCTCTATCAGGACTTCTCCCTCACCCTGGCCCGTCACCCCTCCGAGACCGACGAGCGCATGATGATCCGCCTCGCGGCCTTCGCCTGGCATGCCGCCGAGCGGCTGGAGTTCACCAAGGGGCTCTCAGCCGACGACGAGCCTGAGCTCTGGTGCAAGAACTACTCCGACGAGATTGAACTCTGGATTGAGCTGGGTCAGCCGGACGAGCGCCGTCTCAAGAAGGCATGCAACCGCTCTCGCCAGGTGGTGCTCTACCTCTATGGCGGTCGTGGCACCAGCGTCTGGTGGAAGCAGAACCAGGGCAAGCTCGGTCTGCACGACAACCTGAGCGTCATCGAACTCTCCGACAGCCAGACCCTTCCCCTGGCGGCCATGGTGGAGCGCACCATGCAGCTCACTTGTACCATCTCCGACGGCCAGCTCTGGGTCAGCAACGGCAACCAGGAGGTGACGCTGGACCCCGTGGTGCTGATGGGACGCCCGGCCCGCGAACTGTAAACGGGATACCCATGTTCAGCGCCCTGCTCAATATCGTCATTCCCGTGTTTGCGGTGGTGGGCCTTGGCGCCCTCTATGGACGGCTGCGACCGGGCGGGGCCCTGGGTTATGTCAACCGGGCCAATATCGAACTCTTCACCCCGGCGCTGGTCTTCTCGGCCCTGGTGAAATACCCCCTGGATCTCGCGGCGCACCTGCCCCTTGTGGGGGCCGGTGCCCTGGTCATCCTGCTGCCCGGCTTGCTGCTCTCCCTGCTCAAACTCAAGGCAATAGAGCGGGCCGCGCTGATCCTGCCCGCCATGTTTCGCAACACCGGCAACCTCGGCATTCCGCTGATGGTGCTCGCCTTTGGCGAGCAACAGCTCGGCGCCATCGTCATCCTCTTTGTGCTCTCCAACCTGCTCCACTTCTCGGTGGGGATGTTCATCCTCTCCGCCAGCAGCTCCCGCTGGCTCTGGCTGAGAAGCCCCGTGCTCTGGGCCGCCTTCGCCGGGCTGCTGGTGGCCAACCTGCATATCCCGCTGCCGGAATACCTGGTGACCAGCGCCGCCCTGCTCGGTCAGATAGCGGTGCCCCTGATGCTGTTTGCCTTGGGAGTGAGGCTGATGGAAGGGGAGCTGGATCATCTGGGGCTGGCCATCAAGTGCAACCTGCTCTACCTGCTGGCGGGGGGCCTCTCCCTGGGGCTCGCCGTCTGGCTGCTGCCCCTCGAACCTGACTGGATACCACTCCTGATGCTGTCGGTGGCGCTGCCCCCGGCGGTGCTCAATTACATCCTCAGTGAGCAGTACCAGTGCCAGCCCGACAAGGTGGCCAGCATCGTGCTCGGCGGCAATGCGCTCTCTGTGGTGGTGATCCCCCTTACGGTCTGGTTGGCGCTTCATCTGGGTGGCTGATCTTTAGAACTCCACCAGCGGTCATTCCGATCCCATTGGTAATGATGGAATGGTGCGAGCACTCCATGAGCAAGGCCATTCTGGGGGGCACCTTGACCTCACAGGCCGATGGCAAGAGTTCGACCAATGCACTGGGTAATGTTCATAACGAGGTACGCGAGGAGGCACTAG